>CAYHWM010000006.1:0-18055 GCA_964359925.1 uncultured Methanosarcinales archaeon | reverse complement strand
CCTCCGCCACTTTCACAAGCAGTCTTGTTCGACGCAGTTACCGAACTCTGAGGGCAATACGTATCATAGTGCTCATAAGGATTCTCCCAAACGGTAGAAATCGCATAATTAATGAACAGTGTGAAAACGATGGCGATAGCAAGAGACAAAAGCCACTGTTTCACTCTCGAAACTTTATCAGAAACCATAACCGAATCACTTTTTTTTTGAGTATGCAAAGACATACTTGTTCACCATTTCACAAGGTTTTAAAGCTTGCGGTCACACGATTCCTCCATGAACGTTTCAAGAGCATTCATCCTCGCAACACTACTGGGAGCGGGAACGATAGGAGGAATTGCTGAAGTGTCAAGAGCACAATCAGTAGACCCACAACCACCAACCTCTCCACCAACACGTTCACCAACAGTAGAACTACCACTCGGAACGTACGAGTACACAGTTATGAAAAAAACAATACGAGGAGTGAGAGATGTACAAGCTGCAACCATAGAAGTAAAACTAGAACCAACCATTCCACCGCGAAACCAACAAGAACGAGAACACCTCACAAGAGTATCACGAGAAGAACAACTCTACATGTGCGCGCTCACATTCAAAACGACAACAACCATCGCAGGAAACGTAGCAAGACTCATCGTTGACGACTCATCACTCGAAACGATCATAACAATAAGAGAAGGAAACATTATTCCACTCTTATCGCACATGGATTGCGCCGCGACAGGAGGAAGACTATCATGCACGCTATTCTACAATCCAACAAGACAAAACATACTCATCAAGTATGATGACGGAACAGAAAAAATGTTCAACGCTCTAACAAAAGAATGTTACGATTCACTCATCGATGCTCCAACACTCATAGCAAAACTCGTAACAACTCCAATACTTCCAGAACTTCGAGAAACAACATTCGGAAACTACATAGATCCCGGAACGTTACAACTACAACAACTCACCACCAGATTCTCAATACGTGAAAGAAACAATCTGCCAGAAGGAGTCGCTCCAGGAGGAGAAGAAACAAACGTCATCGTAGGAGAAACAATCACTCCACCAGGACTCTTCGGAGGAGATGGCGTTCGCGTAAGCTCATTCCATACACGCTCATCACCACGAGGAAATACTGCACCAATAACGGGAAGCCTCTACTTCGAACCACTAGGAACAGGAATGACAGGAAGCATCATGGAATGGTTCGGCGCAGGATACACCATACTCACCAAAGAACAACTCTACAGGAGCGATGAACACCATGAAAGGTAAATCTGCAGGCAGGCCAGTACGATCACAAATAAGAGACAACATCATCAAAATACTCACCGTCCTCGGACCACGATACGGTTACGACATCCACAAAATCCATGAAGAAGTATTCTTTCCGTGCACGAGAGAAGTAGTATACTACCACCTACGAAAAGGAGTCACGTTAGAACTCCTCACGGTTCAAGATAGCACTATCACAGGAGAATTCTCTTGGGGAAACAAAGCAGAAAAGAAACTATACTCGGTACTAACGACTCAGTCAGTCGACGCTATCACAACAAAGAATATCCAAACAGCAGTCGTGACACTCCAGAAAAACTCACCACAAACTATATAAACCCTCCCCAAGCCCACCACTTCTTATGAGCGATACGAAGATAGTCACGGTCAATTCACTCAAGCCAGGAAGCTACGTGCTTATCGATGGAGTAGCATGCGTCGTGAAAGACACACAATCAGGAAAGTCAGGAAAGCACGGTCACGCAAAAACGAGAATGGTAGCAGTAGGAATGATCGACGACAGGAAAAGAGAAATAGTCATACCATCACAAGACAGCATAGAAGTTCCCATCATAGAAAAGAAAAATGCTCAAGTATTATCAGTCGTGGGAACAGTAGCGAACGTTATGGACGTCACATCGTACGAAACATTCGACATAGAAATACCAGAAGACTTACGAGCAACAGTACAAGCAGGAATACAAGTCATGTACTGGATCATCCTCGACAAGAAAGTATTAAAACAAATCAGGAGCGGTGAGTCATAATGGCGAAATTTCCAGAAGCAGAAGCAAGACTCATCAGGAACAAGTTCGTATGCAGAAAATGCAAGACGACACTACGCGCGCCAATGAGAAAAGTACTCTCAGGAGACCTCAGCTGTCAAACATGTGGTGGTCACGTCTTCAAACCAAAACGTAAGAAGTAGACTTAAAAACTCCTGAAACAGGCAGAGTCGTACGCAATGAACCCCCAAACACTCATCGTCACGCTCATCATACTCTTCCTCGTAGGAATACTCTTCACGGAGAGAAAACGATTCGTCATCCATGGATACTTCCCCATAGTGTATGTAGCAATCTGCAGGATGAAATTCGGACTGAACGCGATGAACTGGGCAGCGACGAGAATACCACGAGTTCTTTCGTTTTTCGGATTTCTCGGAATCATTACCGGAATAATAGGAATGCTCTTTATGACTGTTGAAATCATCTGGTCAAGCATATCATTCTTCTTTTGGCAAGCTCCATCAAGCGTTATGCCAGTACTCCCTGTGCAAATACCTGGAGGACTCTACGTACCACCACTCATATGGATACTCGTCATACCTATCGTAGCCATCGTTCACGAGTACGGTCACGGAGTCATCGCACGATTGCACAACATCCCCGTCAAAAGTTCAGGATTCGCATTCATAGGACTCCTGTTACCCATCATTCCAGCAGCGTTCGTAGAACCTGACGAGAACGCGCTCAAAAAAGCAAAACTCTCACAACAACTCTCCGTCTACGCCGCAGGACCATTCTTCAACATTTTCTTTGCGGTGTTACTCGTATTCCTCCTCGGACTTTCCATTCCCGGAATAGTATCTCACGATGTTACTCAATATACATCAGTGTACGACCTTGGAGGACGAGTTTCGTCACTGCAAGAAATCGCAGCACTCAACATCACCACAATTACTCCTAATTCTCCAGCAGAAACTGCAAACATACAACGAGGAACACTCATCACAGCCATCGACAATATATCAGTAAACGACGAAGCAATATACAACCACATTTCAACACTCAAACCAGGAACGAACATCACACTCACAACACCAAACGAAACAAGAACAATACTCTTAGGAGCGAATCCAACCACGCCAGAACGAGGATGGATAGGAATACAATTCGTACCCATCACTTCCGTCACTGCTCAAGCACTTATGACGTACGGAGAACGAGGAGTCGCACTCCTCCTCGCACTTACAGAACTCCTCTTCTGGCTCATCATCCTCAGCATAGGAATAGGACTCTTCAACCTCCTACCCATGGGACCACTCGACGGAGGAAGAATGCTGAAAGAACTGCTTGAAAAGTATGTACCTACATACTCGCGCCCCATATTCACAACACTCGGAATGGTCTTACTTTTCGTCATACTCGCACAGTTAGTTGTGGGAGTGATAGGGGGGTTGTTGTGAGAGGAGACTGTAAAGCAAAAATTAAAGTAGTTCTACACTCTTATCCTTCTTATGGTTACTCAAACTATTGAAGTGAAAGAAATAACAGCAAAGACAATTCTTGTTCCTTCCAAACTTCCCAAGTGTGACTACGTGATAAACCCTTATACTGGTTGTGCTTTTGGTTGTAGCTATTGCTATGCAAGTTTTATGGGAAGATTCGTCGGCAAAGAAATTTCTGAGTGGGGAACTTATGTGTATGCGAAAACGAATGCTCCAGACTTATTAAAGGATGAATTGAAAAAACTCAAAGAGAAAGGAAAGGGGAAAACTATTCTTCTGAGTTCAGTCACAGACCCTTTTCAAGGAGTCGAAGCGAAATATAAACTATCTACTCGTTGTTTGGAAGTTCTGGCAGAGTATGGTTTTGAAGGTGATGTTTCTTTGCTGACAAAATCTCCTCTTGTATTGAACGTTTTACCAATACTGAAAAAATTGAAGAGTGTAGATGTTGGAGTAACAATTACTTCAACCGATGATAGCATTTCAAGATATTTCGAAAAGTTTGCCCCTCCAGCAAGTTCTCGACTTGAAACTCTGAAAAAACTCAACAGTGCAGGAATTCAGACATATGCTTTCTTTGGACCGTTACTGCCTCACTTTGTTGCGAACGAAGAAGTAATAAGAAAGATTTTAGACGCGATTCATAAAACAGGAACGAGAAGATTATTTATAGAACACATCAATCTTTCACCGTACATCAAAAACAGAATGCTCAAAGAATTGCCCGATATTGATAAACACATATTGGAAACGTTTTACTCTTCACAATCAAAAGATTACAGGAACGAAATCAATGGTCTGCTCTTGGAACTGCTCAAAGAGTACGACTTCGAATTGTTACACGAAATACTATTCCATAAATCGTCTTGAAATTCTTGTACGGGCACAGAATTATATCATGCTTCCCTTTTTGTGCCCTTACATAGTCTTATCGATGAATATCCAAGAATTCCTTAAAACACCCCCCACAATCTCCTCTTCCTTCCGAGCATTGATAGTTTCTTTTCCGCGTCTTTCCAATTCTCGTACAAGTGTTCATCTTCGCGGAACGAACGAGAATGGTGAACGGTGCGGAGCTTGTTGCCTCGCTTCACGGAGTGCTTCTTGTGTAAGAGTTCGTGGTACATCACATAATCCATCACGTGGAGGTCATGAGAGGTTTCACGGCTGACCGAAACGGTGTCAGTCGTATAATCATAATATCCAACTCTTGCTACTCCGTCGCACCACTGAATGCTCGGTCTCTCCATCAAACCGTCGAAGTATTGAGCGTTCACGCGATCAAAACTATTCAAAAGTTCGAGCGGTGGAGTGTTCTTCTCTTGATACTTACCAACATTTTTCAAAAAAGAATGATACAATGCTTTGTTCACCGTCATTCGAGGATTCTTCGACAATCGTCCGAGCAAGTCTTGACACAACCCTATAAGAATGTCGGGACTGACTCCTTTCCACGAGTGAGCGAGTGATAGAACGTACTCGTTACCCCTCCGCCCCAAGTTCGCGTTCCAACCCTTAAATCGTCGAGAATACCGAACTCTACCAGAGCCAGTCCATTCTTTCTCAGGGTACAACGCGGTAAATGACCGCGCAACAATATCGTCAACCATAAGGCACTCATTGCTCATCATTGCTTAAGAACGTTATGATATATCAAGAGGGTATCGCAACAGTGCAGCAATCATTCCCAACGCTTTCAACTGCTCACCCTCACGAGTTTCATCACTAATAATTTTTACCGTCGTACCATACTGTTTCGCGATCTCTTCAAACTCTTCAATTTTTGTCTCGTCCAACTTTTCTGACAACAGCAATGTATCAACAGCTCCTAATTCGAGAGCGTGCCTCGTATGAGCTTCACCATACGTCACGGTCGACCCTTGCTTTCCGAGACGCTCCAAGAACACATTCATTATTTTCTTCTCATCAGCGACTTCCTCATTCGCGAGAACGTCCTGCGAACGGTCAAGCAATTCTTGTAGTCCGAACTCGTCAGTATACGAAATATCCTTAATAGCAATTATTTTCTTTTTGACTTCCGTAGTAATATAATTTCCATCGTGAAAGTCATACTTCGTAGGTCCAGGACCTCCAAGAAGAATACCCTTCAAGTTTGGACGCGAAAGAAAATATTCTTTCATATACTCTCCAACCTTGACGAAGTGCTCATGACTCGCGATATCCCTCAAGTGCTCAAACCTGCGAGCAGACTGACCACCAGTCTTATGCTTTCCCGGAACTTGAGAATGAGTTTTATGCAATGGAATAATAGTTTTACCTCGAAGAAGAGCCATGGTCGCGTCCCTTCTATCCATCACGACGAGTCCGTACTCTTCGTGAGTGTCTAACATTTCCTGTAACGGTTCAAGAACGAACTTCTTATCACAACGATACAACTTAATTTTTAGAGGGATTGGAGGCTCCATACTCCACACTTGAACATCACTCTGACCCTCACGCTCAGCAACATTACCAGAAAACGCCGCGAGACCATTGGGCGGAGTCTGCTTATACAATCGTAAATGCTGAAGCATACGCTCCAACGCGTCAAGAACATTCTTCCTCGTTGCAGAACTCTTAATGTTCACAGCAGTACCCTGCTCTTGAGCTAACTGGTTCGTAATTTTTGTAATCTCGTACCCTGAAGGAATATACACGCTCACCAGTTCAGTATGAGAGCCCTGCTTCTTCTCTAACTGCTTGAACAACTTTTTCAGCTCGAAACGCTCATGAGATGATAATGCCATAGTGTTACTTCCGTCTTAGAGGTTTTAAAGGTTTGCTCGTGGACGGTAGTAAGTGGATGATGGCTCGTAGAAAAAAGAAAGTCACTCTATAATCACAATTTATTACACGTCGAGAACGACGAGAGCTTCCCAACCAGTTTTTTTCTTCTTCAAAGAAAACTTGTGTCTCGTAATACCCTTCACGTCAACAAGCAAGTCCTGACCCTTCGACCCAATCTTATCGCCCCTCACAGAACAATGCAATTCTTTTCCATCCTTAGAAACTACGCAAGAAAAAGAAGAAAACAACACTCCCTTACTATCCTTCACGACGAGCAACTCTTCCAAGAACAAGAACAATAATTCTTCAACAGTTTCTGCTTCACCATCAAGCGTTGCTGAAAGTTTTCCACCAAGAGTTTTGGAATCAATCATAATCCCCGTCACTCCTTTCGCAGCACTCTCAAACAGTTTCCCAAGAGTTTTTCCCGACGCTCGCACTGCGTAATCAGCAGCAGTGATTCCTTCAACGTACTCATAGCTCATAGTTCCTCAAGGATTGAACGGTGCGTCTTGCACATACTTCTTACCATTCTTCAAGCACACTTCAGCTTTTTGTAATTCCATCCCGAGATGAGCTGCGTGTTGCTTTGTTCCCACGAGGTTCTCTCGAATGATAGTGTTGTATACTTCTTCAGCAGTCTTTCCTCGAATGATAACGCTTACCTTTTTCAACTCTCGACACAACCCCGCTTCAATCCACCCATCTTTGATGCGAATAAGATAGTACCCGAATTTGTCGTTCACCCAGTCGTTGATGTTGTCGTGCGATGCTGTAATGATCCTGCAATCAGGAGTGCACTCTACTGATCCGAAATCGAATGAATACTTTTTTTCTCCAGAACTTTCCTTTCTCTCCATAGTTTTTACCATCTTAATGCTCCCAATCCATCGTCACACCCTTACCACCAGTAAAGTAATGATAACACGTCAACGCAGCCTTCGCACCCTCACCAGCACTAATAACCGTTTGCTTGTAAGGAACTGTTGTCACGTCACCAGCAGCGAACAATCCAGGAACGTTCGTCCTATTCGCGTCGTCAATAACGATTTCGTTCTTCTCATTCACTTTGATGATGTCTTTCACCATACTCACATCGACGATGTACCCGATCTCGACGAACAACCCATCGAGAGCAATCGTTGATTCTTCTCCCGTTTTCGTATTTTTTAATCGAGCACCCGTCACGAATTCTTTACCAGTTATTTCTTGAACTGCCGTGTTAAGAATGATTGTTACATTCTTTCTCAATTTCAACTTTTCGAGAGTTATCAAATCACCGCGGAACTCTTCTCGACGATGAATAAGGTACACGTGAGACGCGTTGTTGCTCAACTCTTCCGCAGCTTCCAACGCAGAATTACCACCACCAACGACAGCAGTCAACTTACCTTTATAGAGCGGAGCGTCACACGTCGCACACGTCGACACTCCTCGTCCAAGGAATTTGTCTTCTCCCGGAACGTGTAATGCTCTCGGAACTTTACCAAATGCGAGAATCATCGTCTTACTCGAGAAGTGTTCTCCCGTCGTCAATTTTGCGTGAAACGTGTCGCTATCCTTTGATACCTTCTCAACTTTACCTGCAACAAACTCTGCACCAGCTTTCGCCGCATGCTCCTGAAACTTAGCCATCAAATCAACACCAACAGCAGTCAACGTACCAGGATAATTCTCAATATGATTCGTCAAATTCGTCTGACCACCAATATCGTACGATACTACTAACGTCTTCATATTCTTCCTCGCAGTGTAAAGTGCGGCAGTCATCCCCGCAGCGCCACCACCAATAATGACGACGTCATAGTCTTGCTTCTTCTCTGCACCCTTATCCATAGAACTACTTTGCCTCTCGGAGTTTTTAAGCGTTGTGCGTTACAAACGTGAAAGAAAAAAGAAATTTATACATCAATAATCCTTGCTTGTTTCGCAACGTTCACGATCCTCGTCAATCCGATGCTTTCTTCAAGTCCTTGAGCTTCGTGAGCGTGACCGTGAATGACGATGGAGGGCTGAAATTCTTCGATAGCTTTCCGCAACGCTCGACTCCCCTGCAACAATGTCATCGCATCAGCTCTCGTACCTGAAGGGTGAACGTGAGTGACGAATACTTGTTTCAATCCTCTACTTTTCTCGACGTTCTTCTTGAACGAAGCAAACACTTCCGTATCACTCAACACTCCGTGAGGTCCAACATTCACAGAGCTGTTACCAATAAATGCGATATTATCATACACTGCGTACGAATCGTGCAAGTTTCTTACACTGTACACTCCGCTCAAAACGTCGACGGTGAGCGGTTGCTCGTGATTCCCAGGAAGAATCAACACTCTTTTACCAGCAGTAATGAAAGGTTTAATCGTGTCTTTGCGCACGTCGTCAAACAATGTAATATCCCCGCAGAGCAAGACGAGATCAACATTCTCACGCACTGCTCTCTCAGCGAGCTGTTTCATCAAGGAAGAATCTCCGTGAGTGTCTGCGACGGCGAGGAGTCTCATACGAAGTATATACTCAAGACACTATTTTAAAGGTTGCGGTTTTTCTTCGTAGTATTACCTACGTAGTTTTTCTTGGTATACTCGATCTAAGAGTCCTCGGGATTGTTCTGATAGTTTTGATGCATCATTCAACATATCGGTGAGTGCCCCTCTGTATCGTTGAGCACTTCCTTCCCGAACGAACACGTTCTCGTGACCGAGAGCATCTCGTCGGAGAACGTCCAATTCTCTCGTTTCAAGTCCTGACAGTTTTCTATCGAGGAACTCTCCTGCTACCTTGTATATTTCTATCACGTCAGCGAACCTGTGAACGTGAGGGCAGTAAAGTCCTTGACCCCACGGAGACTCTCCATCATTTTCTCCGACTCTATGAACGACGTTCTTCCACCCTGCATACTGCTCTCCTATTCTTTGAGCGACATCATCAACCACTCTCAATGTCCGACGATCTGAAGGCAATTTAAGGTTTGCGACGATCGTTCCAAGTCCCAAATTAGTACTTACGTTCAGTCGAACATAAAACAAGTTGATATCTGACGCGTCAAAAAATTCTCGATCAGGACCGAACGGTTCAAGAGAGAGCCTTCCTACCTCGTCACCAGGAATGTTTTCAGCACTCCATGTTACTTGCTTGTCAGAACGTTCAAAGAGTGCTCTCTTCATCGGGTTGGTGAGTGGCACTCCGGGAGAAAGTATGGTGACGAGTTCTGTAAACAATTCTTCATCACCTTCTTTCAATCCACTTATGTTTATTTTCTGTGCTCTCAGTATTGCTTTTCGAAGAACGCTTTGCTCTTCAGCACTTAACGAGTACGTTGTAGAACAATCACCAACACTTACTGGATCCATACACCATCACCCTGCAAAAGAAAACACGCGGACGTTTTTAAGTATTATGGAAATATGATACTCTGGTTGAAACACTGTATATCTCATCCGAAACTCTGCCCGCAACCGCACGTTTTCTTCGCGTTCGGATTACTGATTTTGAATCCTGCTCCTTGGAGCGCGTCGACGTAGTCGATGACCGCTCCTCGAAGCATCGAGTCGCTCTCTGCGTCGACGAACAGTTTCACTCCGTGAGTTTCTACGACGATGTCATCACTTTCTGGTTCTTTCTCGAAGTCGAGACCGTAACTCATCCCAGAACATCCTCCGGGCATAATGCACACTCGCAACCCCCACGACTCTTTCTTTTTTTCTTCGAGGAGCTGTTTGAGCTTGTCTGAAGCTTTTTGAGTTATTTGGAGCTGTTGGTTATTCGTTCCCGTTGTCGGTTCAGGAATCCCTTGCTCGTCGAGATATTCGTTCATTTCTTTCACGATCCTGTCGACGTCTTCCGTGGAGAGTCCATGACCCATGAAACCTTGCTCGAGAGTTTCATAATACGCAGCACCACAACCAACACAATGAATGCCATTGTCTAACAATACCTCGGTCAATGCGGGATATTTTTGTACGACGTCGCCTATCGTCATCGTTCTCGTAACTCGTTGTTCCTTTTCCACTCTTTGAGTTTTCTTCTTTACAGTTTTACTCATTGTTGTTCCTCCGTTGGCGTTCCGTACCCCACTCGTTCGAGTTCATGAGCGAGTTCAGGACCTCCTATTCTCGTAATCCTCCCTCCATCCATAATTGCTACTCTGTGAGGTGGAAGATAATCCAATAATCGTTGATAATGGGTGATGACTAAAAAAGCTTTCTCTCCATCAGCAACCTTTTTCACACCTTCAGCAACTATTTTGAGCGCGTCAATATCCAACCCCGAATCAGTCTCGTCGAGAATCGCGAATTCTGGTTGGAGAACTGCGAGCTGGAAAATCTCCGCTCGTTTCTTCTCCCCGCCACTAAAACCTTCATTCACATTTCTTTCCAAAAATTCTTCTTTCAAATGCAACGATTTCGCTGCTTCTTTGAGGAGTTTCTTGAACTGCATTAACGATAGCTCTTTTCCTTTACTCCTTAACGCGTGTCTCAACAAATTACTCATTGACACTCCGGGAATCTCGTGAGGGTACTGGAACGAAAGAAATATTCCTCGACGAGCTCTCTCGTCTGGTGACAGCATTGTTACATTTTCGCCCTTGAACACAATACTTCCTTTCGTTATCGTGTATCCTGGGTGACCCATCAATGAGTGAGCGAGCGTCGACTTCCCACTTCCATTCGGACCCATCACAGCAAGAATTTCTCCTTTCTTTAATGAGAGCGTAACTCCTTTGAGTATTTCTTTTTCTCCGGCACTCACGTGTAAGTCGGTGATTGTTATCAATGTTTCGTTCCTTTCACTCATGGTTCTTTCCCCCCACGCTCTTTACTTTTTTTACTTTTTGATATTGAAGTATTCCTTTCTTGATGGCTGCGGCTGCGAGCATTGCACACTTCGTTCTGACAGGACCAAGTTCTATACTGAGAAGTTTTTTGATGTCCTCCGTTACGAGAACACTTGCTTGTTTCAATGTCATTCCGGTGACGTGTTCTGCAG
Source organism: uncultured Methanosarcinales archaeon (assembly GCA_964359925.1). Classification (GTDB taxonomy): domain Archaea; phylum Nanobdellota; class Nanobdellia; order Woesearchaeales; family ARS49; genus JACQMS01. The sequence continues at coordinate 6,783 of CAYHWM010000006.1, read as the reverse complement.
TGAGAGTTGCCGCTGCTTGACTGATAACGCAACCAGCACACTCATACGAGTTCTTCACTATCTTACCATTTTTTACTTTCACGTACACAGTAATACTATCACCACACGTTGGATTCTCGTCGCGATACACAATCTCTGCATTGGAAAGAGCTCCTCGATATGTCTTATCACGAGAAAGTTCTAAAAGTTCTTGAGAGTTCATCGTCTCACCAGCTTCTTCAACGATTTCATTCCTCGAAGGAACACTTCAATGTCCTCGTGAGTGTTATAGTGAGCAACACTCGCTCGAACAGTCCCAGTAATCCCTAATGACGTCATCAATGGCATCGCGCAATGATGCCCCGCACGAACACACACGCCATACTTGTCAAGATGGGCTGCAACATCATGAGGATGCATACCATCGACGGTAAACGAAAGAATATTTCCTGACGAAGGAGAGAGAATGTGCACGTTGTTTCGTTGGGAAAGACCATCATGCGCTTCTTTGTGGAGTGACCGTTCTGCTTTTTGAATCTTTGACCACCCAAGACTCTTCACATACTCTACCGCTTCAGCGAGACCAATCACTCCTTCCACATTCGGAGTTCCTGCCTCAAATTTCCACGGCGGTTCGTTCCACGACGCTGACTGCTCAGTCACGCTCGAAATCATTCCACCACCAAACGACCCAGGAGGCAACTCCTCCTGCAACTGTTTCCTCACATACAACGCTCCCGTACCTGTAGGTGCGTAGAGTTTATGACCTGAGAACGCGAGCATATCGCAACCAATACTTTTCACGTCAACAGGTTCATGAGCGACTACTTGAGCTGCGTCGAGAATACTGATGCTCCCGTCCTTTTTTGCGTTCGAGAATACTTTTTTCACAGGTAGTTTTTGTCCGATAGCATTTGACGTGTGAGTGATTGTAGTTATCTTCGCATCTCGTTCAAGAATTCCAGAACTTGCTTCTTTCACGCTTGCGACGAACAGTTGTGCTTTCGTTCTCTTCGCAAGTTGTTGCCAAGGAATAAGATTACTATGATGCTCATAGATCGTCGTCGCAATCTTGTCGCCTCTCTTGAGCGTTGACTCGAGCATCCTCGAAGCCATATTGAGTGCTGCAGTCGTTCCCGATGTGAATATGACCTCTTCTGGTTTAGCGTTCAACAATTTGGCAGTAGTTTTTCTTGCATCCTCGAATGCTTGCGTCGTTTCCTCCTCACGACGATACACTCCACGATGAACATTCGTCGTACGCTCACTGAACGACCTCATCTTGTCAAGAACTCTTCGAGGTTTCAACGACATTGCTGCGTTGTCTAAATAGTGAACTCCGTGAGTTCCGGGAACTTCATTTCCTGTTGTGTTATCATTATTAGATATCATTGGTAGCCTCCAAGACTTGTTCAGCCATTCCTTGAGCAACTACAGGAAGAACGCTCACTCCTTTCGAAAGAAACCCCTTCGAGAGTAAGCTTTTCGCGACTCGTTCAGGAATTCCCCGAGAGCGAAAGTAGTGTACTTGTTCTTCATCAATCGTTGTCACGCTCGCGCTATGAGAACACGTGACGTCGTGATTGTGAATGTTCAAATTAGGCAACGCGTTCACGACCGCCATTGGTGAGAGGAGAAGCGCAGTACTTGACTGGTATCCTGAACTCTTCTCAGCATTCTTGTTGATGATGACGTTACCAACGATGTCGGCTCTCGACGATCCGTTGAGTGTTCCTCTGGTACTTATGGTCGACGTCGTGTCGGGAGCTGAGTGTTCGCTTGACACGTGCAGGTCGATATATGACTCTCCCTCAAGAGCGTACGTTGTTGAGAGGTTACCTGTTGCTTTCGTTCCCGAGAGTGTGAGAGTTGTTTCGCTAAATGTTTTTTTGTTTTTGACGATTTCGTGATGTTTTACACTTCCATCTTCATTGATTGCGATTGTTGTTTTTCGAATAGATGCTCCACTCAAAGAGCTCATTGTTGTTATCGTTCCTTGACCCTTCTTGTCGCAGACAGTATGAGTTCTTCGTACAACGTCCCCCACACCAGTGCTTTTTTCTGTCAATGTGAGCGTCCCGTTTTCTTCTATGAACACATTCCAATATTCAGCGCTTATTCCGAGAGAGTATCGAGAGTCAATGATGACACTCGCGTTCACTCCTTTTGGAACAATAATTCTCACTGTCGCTAAACACTGTTCTCGAAATATCTTCTCATACTCTCCGTGTAAGAAATCAGTTATGAGAGGAAGTTTATTCTCTTCACTCACTATCGCACCATCATTTTTTATGACTCGAACACATTTACCACTATTTCTCGTTACCGTAGTGAGAATAACGGGAACTACGTGAAGACCATACGGAACACTTCTCTTGTTGTCAATGTTGTTAAGACTGTTCATCCGAGAGTCCCCTCCATTTCTAACTCGATGAGCTTGTTTAATTCGACGGCGTACTCCATCGGAAGCAGTTTCGTGATTGGTTCTATAAATCCTGCAACGATCATCTGCTTTGCTTCATTCTCGGGAATTCCTCTGCTCGTCAAATAAAAAATCTTTTCTGGGCTGATCTTTCCAACAGTTGCTTCGTGCAACGCGTGAGACTCATTATTCTCGACGATGACGACGGGGGACGTGTTGATCTGAGACTCGTTGTCGATCATCAACGCATCACACTCTACTGTCGATTTTGAGTTCTTTGCGTTCTTTCCAATTTTTACGATGCCACGATAACTCGTGATTCCTCCATCCTTGCTGATACTCTTGCTCGTCACCAAACTCGCAGTATTATTCCCAACGTGGTACACTTTCGCCCCAGTATCTTGATTCTGGCCCTTTCCCGCGAATGCTATTGCGATATGGTCAGTTCTTGAGTGGTCGCCTTTCAAAATAGTGCAAGGGTAGAGCATAGTGACTCCACTATTATGAACAATAATACCATTCGCTATAAAATTATGATATCCTTCTACTTCAATATCATATGTCGGTTTTATTCCTTGCGAGGTTATTGATTGAATTCTTGAAAACCCTACATCACTAGTTATCATACTTCTAAAATTCAACCCTTTTGCGCTTCCGTAATCTCTTCGCGTAACAAGTTTTTTAAATTCTTTTTTACAATATGCACTTCTGGAGTGTATAGTATCAACATGTTTCCCGTTTAACAATATTCTAAACGATTCTTTTGCATTGCATTTGACACCGAGTATTATTTGTTTTCTTGCTTTTCCATGAGAAAATATTCTTGAAACTCCTATTCCGCAGGAAACTGCTAATTCTCTGACACCTTCAAGAAGTTTTTTGTTTATACTCGTAATATAAACTCCTCCTTTATTGACGTGCCCATCAGAATCAAAATACCCTCCCAAGAATGCGAGCTTCTGTTGATTTGGAAGCGTATGCACCCACTGTGGAAGTTTTTTGGTGTCTGCGTTTCCGGCAAATCCTATTTTCTTTATAAATTCTGCAATAGGTCTTGAATTAATGATTATGAACCTGTCTTTTCTATATGTTACAGAGTATTTGAAGATTGAGCGTATAACTTTTATCAATGGGTCTCTCAAATCGCAAGATTCAGGTATAGCAATATTTATTTTTGCTCCGTGTTTTTCTGGAATCCAAACATGCCCATCACCTATCATAACTCCAAGAAACCACATAAATTCTTCTGTTGTTTTTTTAGGAAATGTATAATTATTATAGAGGTATTCTCTCTTCATAGTAAACTCTGCGCCGTATTGATTTTTGCTTTTGTACATTTTGTTTTTGTATCCTCTCATATTTGGTAATGGGTGTGGCATTCCAGTGTCGGGGATTCTTTTAGCGATTGCAATAATATCATTTCTTTTTAATTGTTCCAACGGTTTCCATTTCACTATGAACCTGCCTTTTCTTTTATTCTTTTGAACTGAAATTCTTTCCAGGGATAAAAATGGATGATTTGAAGATGCTTCTATGTGACGACCCGCAACTTCTACTCGAAATACTTCTTTTTCTCCACTGTATACCATCGATGTAATAGTTGCTTTCTTTATACTCCTCTCTTTTTCATCAATCGCAAAAATTTTATCTCCTCCTTTCAGTTCTTTGATAGGTATTGGACCTTTTTTATTTGTGAAAATGAGTGTATCTCCCGTGAGGCAGCCCAAATTTCCTCCAATCCACTCCATCACTCCACGCTCTTCGACGATTGATCTCTTCGTATTCAAATTGTACGTGTTCTTACTCCAACTCTCCACACTACTATACCTCGCTCTCGCGTTCTTTTTCACGAACACTTCAACGCAACCAGCGTGAATCGATGACGATGCGTATTGTGGCGCAGAACAACCCTCAATGTACTGAACTTCCGCATCTTCCTCGACGATGATAAGAGTATGTTCAAATTGTCCTCCACGCTGAGCATTCATTCGGAAGTACGCTTGCAATGGAGTCGTTAGTTTCACTCCCTTCGGAATGTAAATAAATGTTCCACCGCTCCACACTGCGGCATGAAGTGCTGCGAACTTATGCAACGTGGGAGGAACACATATCATAAAGTACTGTTGAACGAGTTCAGGATATTTTTGTACGGCGACATCCATATCTTCAAACAGCACCCCTACTTCTTCCCATTCTTTTTTGAGCTTGTGATACACTATCAATGATTCATATTGTGCTCCTGCTCCGCTCAACGACTTCTTTTCAGCTTCAGGAATCCCCAGCTTTTCAAATGTTTTTTTTACATCGTCAGGCAAGTCTTCCCACGACGAAGCATTATGCTTCGCGTTCGGAAGTCTGAAATAATGGATCTTCTCAAGTTCGAGATTGCTCAATGAAGGCCCCCACGATGGCAATGGCATATCGTTGTACAATTTCAATCCTAACAATCTTTTTTCTAACATCCACAATGGCTCGTTCTTTTGTTGAGAAATAAATCTTACGACTTCTTCACTTAATCCTGCTGGAGTTTCCAGTAGTAGACTCACAGGATCTTTCCAATCACTCAACTCTTGAATAGTGCTCGTCATACGTTGTCGAAACACGTCGTGCAAGAACTCTTCGTCTTATTCACCGTGTTACAAACCCCACACACGTTTTTTGATTCCCAAGCATTCAAAATAATATCATGAGTCCCAGCCCGCACGTCATCAAACGACGTTGCAGAATCTGCAAGAGCGTTCACTCGCTTTACTACTCCAGCACTCAACTTCGTCGATGAAGCCCTCTTCGACTGCAAATAATTCGTCACCGCAGCAGGAGTCACTCCGAGGAGTTTCGCAATTCTTGTTTGATCAATGCCCTTCTTCTTCAATGCTACAGCAAAAGCCCTCCTCACCGCAGGAAGAACGTACAACGACTTCAACTCTTGAGGATGCAACAATCTCATACAACAACTCCCATACTTAACGATAGTTAATAATCAATATTTAAGGGTTGCGATGGAGGTTGGTTGTAGCCTGTAGTTGGTGGTTCGTAGGTCTACTTCCTACTCGCCACTTTCCACTATCTACCTTCTACGTCCTGCTCCTCGATACCTTTTTAAACGTCAGTTCTTGATACCGTCGATAAAAGAGGAGTGTTGAAAGAACGATGAAGAAAGGATTCTGGTAGAACAACCAAAAACTAACTCTCGGTCAACGAATGGCTGATGTCGTTTCTGAGGCAGTAGGATCGTGGTGGTTTATCTCGCTTGTCTTCGTGTTCTTCGCATTCTGGGTAGGAATGAATGTGTATGCAGTAGTACTACGCTGGGATCCATACCCGTTCATCCTGTTCAACTTGTTCCTCTCGATGATCGCAGCACTCCAAGCGCCAATCATCTTAATGAGCCAAAATAGGCAGACGGAACGAGACAGATTCCGAGCACAACTCGACTACGCAATTAACAAGAAAGCAGAAAAAGAAGTAGAAGAACTCCAACGATCACTCAACAGGATAGAAAAAGCGCTGAAGAAGAAACGATGAGCTGATTCACTGGATTTCTTGCCAGAACAATTAAATACTTTCTCCACACACTCTCACACTTATGGGGGAAGATATGCTTGCGATGCTCGCACTCAGTAAACGATTGAGTTATTACAAGAGAGAGGACGTGCGTCAAGCTATCGTCGATCACGCGACAAATAAAGAAATAGCTGTGCGGTTCACCGACTATTTCGGGAAGCGACCCGACGTTTTAAGATATCCTTCCGACGTTCTCGAATTCGTCAAACAAGGAGCGACGAGCTTTCACTGTAGTGAAGAATTATGGGTCGACCCGCTTGCGATAGCGACGGGAGCTTCCAAGGAGGAGTTATCGGAGAACAGAAAAGGTTGGGATCTCGTTCTCGACATTGATTGCCCAATCCTTGACTTTTCAGCACTCGGGGCACAGTTCATCATCAAAGCGCTCGAACACTATGGTATTACTCACGTCGACATCAAATTTTCAGGAAATCACGGATTCCATATCGGAGTACCATTCAAAGCATTCCCTACAAAAGTTCACGACGTAGAAATCAAAGACTGGTTCCCAGAAGGGCCAAGAAAAATAGCAGGACTCCTCACAAGAATGATAGAACCACACCTCGAACGATCACTCCTCGAAAAAAACACTCCAGAAGAACTATCCATCATGACAAAAGTTCCCATTGACAAACTATGGAACGGTCAAACACTCAACATTGACTCGTTCCTCAAAATAGACACCGTCCTCATAGCACCACGACACTTATACCGAATGCCTTACTCGCTCAATGAGAAATCAGGACTCGTCAGCATACCCATCTCCGTAAAAGAACTCGAACAGTTTGACAAAACAAAAGCAATACCTGAAAATGTGA
>CAYHWM010000005.1:0-19156 GCA_964359925.1 uncultured Methanosarcinales archaeon | reverse complement strand
TACGAGTGATAGTATGGTGTGGTCGTCCAGTCCGAGTCCTTCGTTTGATTTTATTTCGAATTGTGCCATTCTTTCGATTGCTTGTTCTGCGTGTTCTTTCGTTATCTTTTTGCTTCCTGCATCTTCTGCGGTCCTGCCAGCTTCTTTTAAAACGTGCAATCCTATGCGTACGTCTTGGAATTTTGATGCTTTGTCTACTGCGATGTCGAATGCTGCTGGTTCCCATACTCCTGGTGGGAATGCGAGTTCTGCTCTTCTTTCGAGGATGTCGTGGAGTTCTGTTCGAGTGTATGGTTGGAACGTGACGAGTTCTGGCAACAGGCGCGAGCGTATGCGTGCGTCAACGGTTGCTATCCATGATGGCTCGTTCGAGAGTATGATGATCGTTCTCGTGTAGATATCTTCGAGGACTGCGTACAAGAATCCTAAGTCTTCTGCTTTGTCTATTTCGTCGAAGACGAATACTGCTGCTTTCTTGTTGACGACTCCTTTGATGACTTCGAGTAAGTCTTCTGATTTTTTGTTTTGGGTGAATCTGTATCCGAGTGTGTGACAGAGTTCTACGTAGACTTTGAACGTCGTGTTTTTTTGCCAGCAGTTCACGTACAACGGTTCTACTCCTTCTGTTGACTCTTCTAATTCTCGCAGGACGACTTTCACAGCTGCTGTTTTTCCGATGCCGGGGGCTCCGGTGACGAACAAGCTTGGTCCTGATCGTCCGTTAAATAATGGTTTGATGACGTGGGCGAACCTTTTTTGTTGTGTTTCTCTGAATGGTAATAGTTTCGGTATCCATTCTGGTGAGAGTGATTCCTCGTTCAGGAATAACGATTCTTCATTTTTCAGTACGTCATCGAAGAGCCCCATACAACGGGTGGAACGTAGATGAGTATAAAATGGTTGCGGGGGAATGGCGATATTGAAAAGTCCTCTGCTACCTTTCTGCGAACCTCGCAGTATTCATAGTTTCGAGTGTCACGGGGGGTCGTCGACAAACTTGTTTGGCGAAAAGTCGAACGCTTTCGACTCCTCCCCCTTCGGGGGCGTAGCTCCATCTGTGAAACTTCTCAAGGTGAGCTTGGTAGCAGAGGCGAAGCGTAGCGAAGTTTTCAATATCGCCGGGGGAATACCTCATTTTTTGAAGTGTAATTGTATGATTCCGCTTGATATTCTTGGTTTTGGTTGTCCGGGAGTCCAGTTTTCCAATGCGGTAATGTACTCTTCAATTCTTTTGCGACGTTCCGAGCACTCATCAATATTTCTCGTTATTGCAGCAATACACTGTTGAGAGTGTTCTGGTGTTTGATTGCTTGTCGTAAATTCAGCATAGAGTGATTCATTCGCTCTGGAATATTTCGATGTTACCATTTTATTTAACAAGATACTAAGAAGTGGATAAGCCTGTGCTTTAGGAAATTGTCCGTTGATGGGTGTGTCCATTGGTTTTTTTCCTTCGTTCATTGCTGTTGTAATCCATTGGAGTTGTGATAGGAGTTCTTCGCTTTCAATATCAAGTTTTCCTTGGTATTTTACCCGTAGTTGAAAAAGTCCGTACGCATCATTTCTTAACAGGAAGTATTCGACAGTTTCTTGGAGTTGTTCTGGTGATTTTTCTTCCAGTGATGAAAATTTTCTTTCTGCATACTCTATATCCTGAAGTGCTCCGTAATAGGAATCAATACCGACAATTCCTAAATCGTATAATAGTTGTACTTTTTGTTTGTATACATCGAAAGAGTCGGTGCATTGACGAAACCATCCTCTCATCGTGAGGAGGTGCTCGACAAACGTCGCAATATCTTCATACATATTGCTCGCTCCATAAGAACTTGCGAATCCATAGAATGGACCTTCTTCAATAGGAGCATCCCAATTGTACCCAAGATTCAGTATTTTCTGGGTGAATCCTCGTGCGAGTTGAAGATTTTTCCCATAGGGACATCGTAATCGTTGCCACGCAGTTATGAGTTGTTGATTTGAATAGGTTATCGCGTGAGCAAATTCGTGAACAACAGTTCGCAATGTTATTCTGCCTGAAAAGAATCGGAGAGTAATTCCTCCACCTTCAGGTCTGAAAGGAACATAGTTAGGCAGTGCCGCTCCGCTATACTCTACTTTCGAAGCGTCTTCTTTTGATAGTACTGTTATAGTTTTTATTCCTACTGCGCGAACTTGTTCAAGTGAGTGTCCCCATAAGAGGAAAGATTTCAAGTATGTAACATCATCAAGAGTATAATTTCCTTGAAGATTGATGCCGAATGTTTGTTCGAACTCTTGTTCTTCAACAGTCAGTGTTAAAGAATCTTCTGCGGTGTACTTTCGTACTTGTCCGTAGACAGGGTCTACTTTTGTGAGAAGTGTTTGACACCCTGTTGCGAGGAATGATAGTGTGATGACGAGTCCTGCGACGAGTGAGCGGAATCCTGTGAGAATTCTTTCTGGTGATGATGCGGGGAGTGTTATTCCTTGGTAGAGTGTTTTCTTGAGTGAATCAAGGAGTGCTTCTTCATCTTCAGAGAGTTGGCGTAGTGTTGCAACATCTCCCGTGATTGCTGTTTTGCTTGACTCTACATTTTTTGATAGTTCGCGGAGCATTTTTTTTGCTGTGGAAAGATTGTCGAGTAGTTGTTGAATATTTTTTTGTAGTGGCTCAGATTTCACTTTTGTGAGGAGTTGTTGAAGTGAGGAGAATATCGCTGTATTGTCAAATGCGTCTGATATCGCGTTGAGAAAGAGTGTTTGTTTTTTGGAGAGGAGAGTGATGACTGTTTCAATGTTGTTTTTTGAGCCATACATCGCGAATGTTTTTTGGATGTCTGCTGAAGTTTGTGGCGGTAGTTTCCAAATAGCTTCGAGAGTTTTTGGTTCGAGTCGACCGTAGGAGGGAATAGTGTTGTACAGTCCGAATGCTTTCAAAACGATAACGGTTTGGAGGAGCGATCTTCGTTCTTCGGAGTTTTCAGAGCATTCTTTTTGAGTTTCAGTTATCTTCGCAGATAACATTCTCAAATAACGAAGTGCTATTTCTTCTGGAGGGACTCGAGCCATACCGTGAGGAAATCGGTGAACGAGTATAAAATGGTTGCGGGAGATTAGAATCCGAATCGTTTCTCATACTCTTTGTGGTCAAACCATTCTAAAATGATGGAAACGACAAGGATTTCCGTTCCAACGATAGTATACACTAATCGCCAGTTCTTGTTGAGTTTGTACTTTCGTAAGTTCTCAACACCATACTTTTGAACGTAATACATAGGAATGAGGTTTTTCTTGACGAGTTCTCCAGCAAGAGGATCTTGTTTGAGTATCATAATTGCCTTTTGGAGGAGTGAGTAAATTTCTTGTTCTTCTCCTCTTCCAGTTTTGAGGTGTTCGTATGCTTGTTTGAGTTTCTCGTCAGCGAAGTGTACTTCTTTTTTCTTTTCTTCGAAACTTATACACGCACGCTTCTCTCCAAGAGTTTTGAATTGTGTATCCAGAGAATAGAACCATCCTTATCAATGAGTATTTTTCCTGAACTTTCTAAATATTGTATGATGATGTTAAATGTTTGGTACATCATTTGTTTTGGGAGTGATTTCCAGAGTTGCATCTTGTTCGGATACTCTTTCGCTTTCTTGATAGCATTCTCCACCATAAGAACTGTATCGAGACGAGGATAATGAATGACTTCAACGTTTTTCTTCTGCAGAAGGGCTTGCATAAGTTTCACCTTGTATGAATGTATACAATATATGAGTTTATACAATATATAAATGTTTCGGTAACACCGGTACCAAAAAAGATGTCAGTGTACTGTTCTTGGGGAAGATTCAGAATTGTAACTATATACGTTATCGCTGTTCTCTGCACGCCAAGTATAAAATGTCTGCTGCGAGGAAGAATGGTATTCTTTCACGGACAGATACTTCTTTTATTCTTGTAGAAATTGTTGTTGGGTCGAGAGCGGATGCGTACCGTAAACCCGTGTAGCTAACGACGACTCGTGGGTCGACCTGTCCGAAATTTTCATCCAATCCTTGTTCAAGACAGAAACGCATATTCCCTCGCACGTCAGTAGCAACATCGGACGGGCTTCTTCCTCCAGCGAGAGCGACGCTCAACATTCTGGAATGTAGATCTTCCGGAATTCCTAAATCTTTAAGAATTGAACGTCCACGCAATAGCTGTTGAACACGTTCACTGCCAAAAGAATAGTCGGCAGTCATATCAACGGTTCTGTCATTATTCATACCAAAAAACATATCATTAGCCATACTCAAAACCCCCTTTGAAGTGGGAGAGAGTGCTTGTTTAAAAACGCATCGCTTCCAGTTTCAAAGTGACGCTCTGAGAGAGTCTTTTTACAAATTTTTCTCACAACTTTTTCCTTCCGCCCATGTAGGGTTGGAGGACTGCCGGTATCGTTACGCTTCCGTCTTTTTCTTGGTAGTTTTCGAGGATTGCGCGGAGTGCTCGTGCTGTGGCGATTGCTGTCGCGTTGAGTGTGTGCACGTGTTCTCGTTTATTGTCTTGCTCGTAGCGTATGTTGAGTCGTACTGATTGGTATGCTGTACAATTACTGCACGATGTGACTTCTTTCCAGTCGTTTTCTCTCGGCATCCACGCTTCGATGTCGTACTTTTTCGCTGCGACGATTCCGATATCGCCTGTGCAAATGTTGACGACTCTGAATGGTAGTTTGAGTGCTTGGAAGATTTCTTCGGCGTTTTGTTGTAGTTCTTCGTGGAACTTCCAAGAGTCTTCAGGCTTGCAAATGATTATTTGTTCTATTTTCGTGAACTGGTGTACTCTGAAGAGTCCTCTCGTGTCGAGTCCGTGGCTTCCTACTTCTCGACGGTAGCAGGGACTGATTCCTATGAATTTCATCGGTAAACTTTTCGCTGGTATGACTTCGTTCATGAATCTTGCCGTGAGTGGGTGTTCTGACGTGGCGATGAGGTATTCGTCGTGGTCTTGGATTTTGTACATGACTGTTTCGAATTCTCCGAGTGCGGTAACTCCTTCGTACGCTTGGCGATTCATCATGTGCGGCGGTATGACGAGTTGGTATCCTTTTTTGAGGAGTTGGTCGAGTGCGAATCGTTGCAACGCCAAGTCTAATTCTGCGAGTGTTCCTGTGAGGAAGTATTGTCCACTGCCAGCTATTTTGACTGCTCGTTCGAAGTCCGCTCCACCAATGTCTTCTGCTATTTTGGAGTGTAGTTTGATGTCGAAGTCGGTCTTTCTCGGAACTCCCCACGTTTTCACGGTGACGTTTTCTGTTCCGTCTTTTCCTACTGGTACGCTCGAGTGGAGAATGTTTGGTAGTTTCATCAAAAGTGTGCGAATCTTTCCTTCGATGACTGTTTTTTCTTCTTCGAGTTTTTTGACTCGTTCTGGCAACTCTTTCACTTTTTTGAGAACGTCGTCAGTATCTTCTCCCGCTTTCTTGAGCTTGTTAAATTCGAGCGATAATTCGTTCTTTTCGTGACGTAACTTGTCGAGTTCGAACTGTAGTGTTCTGTTCTTCGTATCGAGCGTTATAACGTCGTCGACGTGGTTGAGTTCTTCGAGAGATCCTCGCTTCTTCAAGTCTTCGCGGATAACGTCCGGCGACTCTCTGAAGAGTTTGATGGGTAGCATATCATTGTTCGAGGTGGAGAGTATAAAAAGTTATTCTTTGACCCACGTGCTACCCCCTACCGCCCGCGTCCTACCCTCCACCATCCACCCTCTACTTCCCATTATCTACTTTCTCTATTTCTTTCAGCATTCCTAATTGGCTTGATTGTATCGTGATGAGTGTTCCTGCGAGTTCTTGGTAGAGCGCGGTGGTTCTTGTTGGCAGCATTTTTTTGATGAGTGTTTGTGTTTCGTCGTACGCATTCGCACAGTTAATGGCGTGTTGTGTTGTTCTGTTGAGTGTCAGCGTGAGCGTTGTCGTGAGTAGTTTTTCTATGGCGGTGTTGAGAACGACGTGTTCTTTTCTGGGTTTTTCTTGGAATACATTCGTGATTGTTTTTTTGTAGATGTCTCCGCTCGTTTCGAGTGCCGTGCAGATGAATGGGTAGAGGAGTGTTTCTTCATTGGATAGTTTGTTTTTTCTCGCGTACCGGTAGCAGTAGTGTGCTGTTTTGTTGAGTGCTATGTCGAGGTTTGACAGTGTTGGTATGATTGCCTTGTTGTTCTGTCGTAGTGCTTCTCCTCCTTCGACGAGCATGTTTTTGAGGATGTAGAATGCTCTCGTGATGACGACGTGGGCGTTGTCTTCGTTTTGGTGTGCGTAGTCTTGGAAGATGGTCGTCGTGCTGTCTTGTTTGATGATGTCAAAGCCTATGAATTCTTTTGAGAGTGTAGATACTGCTTCGAGGTGTTCTGGTTCGTGGTTGATGCAGAGTTCGTGGACTCCTTCGAGGTAGCATCCGAGGATTATTCTTCGTAATAATTTTCCGCAGGTGTGTGCGTTGATAGTAACGATTCGTTTGGTTGAGTGCGGTTCCGTGCGGATAACAAGTCCTCGTTCTTCTTCGGTCAGTTCAAGTTCTTGTCCTTTTTTGACTCCGTTCTTCGCGACCCATTGATGGGGGAGGCTGATAAGGAGTGTTTTTGTCCCGAGTTGTATCGTGCTTCGTCTCATATACCGTCAAAGAACGAACAAATATATAAATGTTCCTTAAACATATATTATATGTTAATATATATAATATATCCTGAAAGCATATATTTTTGAATTCTTGGAGCGCATATACCGTGAATCGCACGGGTAAAGGGTGATGCCTTATGAATGATAAAAAACAGTTATACCGCAACGACCTCGCTATTCTCTCCTGCTTGCGGGAGAACTCGAGGGAGAAATTGACGCTGATAAGCAAAAGGATTCGTCTACCGGTATCGACGATTTTTGACCGTCTTTCTGCGTATAAGGAGTTTACGAGGAATACGACGCTCGTCGATTTTAGTCAATTAGGGTTTGGTGCTCACGTGAGTATTTTGTTGAAGACTGCAAAAGCAGAACGGGAAAAAGTAACGACGCACCTTTCGAGTCATCCGAACGTGAACTCCATATTGAGGATAACGAACGGGTACGATTACCTTATTGAGGGCGTGTTTCGTACGATGACTGATGTTGAGGACTTCATCGAAAAGATTGAAGAACAGTACACCGTGAAGAAGAAGGACGTGTTTTACGTCTTGCAGGATGTGAGGCGTGAAACATTCTTGAGTAATCCTGAAACGGTAAAACTGGTGCAGTAGGGACTGGATGGTGGAGAGTAGAGGGTGGAACGTGGAGAGTGAAAGGGAGAGGTAGACAGTACTTCTACAATCCACAATCTACCATCTACCAACCTTCAAACCTTCGGAACGACGTAACCTTTAAATATACCCAAGGAAGATGGTGAGTATCAAAAGGAGTGTGTACGTATGAAATTGTACTCTAAGGGTCAAGGTATGTCTATTAATGTTATCGTCATTGCAGCTCTCGCGTTGACTGTTCTCGTCGTTCTTTCGTTCTTGTTGATATCAAGAGCGACGAATGTGAATACTGAAACGAAGTCTTGCGAGAATGCTGGAGGAGTATGTACTTCGAGGGGTATTGGTGTGAGTCCTCAAGCAGCTTGTGGTTCTAAGAGAGTGTTGAGCAATGAGTGTGCAACGCGTGATCAAACGTGTTGTTTGAACATTGGGTGAGAATACTATGGTGATACTCTCGAAGAAAGCTCAAGGGATGAGTATTAACACTATTATCCTCGTAGCTCTTGGTTTGATTATTCTTGTTATTTTGACTGTCATCGTAAGTGGTAGGTTTCAGTTTTTAGGCAGGTCTCTTTCCGAGTGTGATGGTCAATGCGTCACTACGAAATCAGCTTGCTCTAATGGAGCTCCTGTTCCTACGACGAATTGTGTTGATGGTAGTGGCGTGCCTAAGGAGGGAGCAGGATGGTGTTGCAAGAAAATAGTGTGAGTATCTTGAATCGTCGTGCTCAGAGTATCGGCGTGAACACTACAGTAATTATCGCTTTGGCTATCATAGTGCTTGTCGTTCTGTTAGCGATTTTTGGTAAGGGAGTTCTTAATTACAATCGTGGAATTGTTGATGCAACTCCTGTGTGTACTGCTCAATCGGGAGAGTGCAAAGACTCGTGCGCTCCTGATATTGAGATAACTCCTCCCTCTCCTCCTGATCGTTGGACTGATTGTGCTAAACCTAAAATTTGTTGTAAGAAAGTAGCAAAATGATAGGTGTTATGATGCGTAAGGCTGAACTGAATGTTACGACGGAAGAGCTCGTGAAGCTTGTTTTGTTCGTCGCTCTCGCAGCTGCAGTTATTATCGTCGTGATGTACATTTTCAAAACGTATGTGTGAATGGTGAAATGTGGTGCAGGTATGAAAAAGAGTATGAACAACCTCTGCATAAACGCGGAGATATCGAAAATGATGATAAGAAAAAGAATTGCGGAGGTTGGTCATAAGGAGAAGTGGCATCAGACTCAATCGTCAAACTTGTTTGACGAAAAGAAATCGAAGACAATTTCTGCTACCCGAGGTATCCGCTTCTCCTCCATGAAGAAAGCAATTATAGAATCAGAAACTGTGAAGATCATTCTCGCAGTGACTGCCGCAGCAGTTCTTCTCATCATAGCGTATAATCTGATTTCTGGAGTTTCTCAGGAGAGTGCGGTAGAACAGTGTAGGTCTTCTTTTTTGAAAGCTCATGTTGCGAAGACTGCTTCTGGAGATTTTTTGAGGACTCCGATATCTTGTACTGCTGAGAATAAGAAGGTGTCGACTGATGTTCAAATTGCTGACGAGTTGAGAGATTGTTGGTATAAGACTCTCGGGAGTGCGAACACTATTGGCAAGACTAAATTGTTTGGCCTTATTGACCCGTTGAAAAAAGATTATTCGTTTTGTCTTACGTGTGCTCGTATCACTCCTGAAAATAGTATTTCGTTGAGTGATGTGAAAGGTGTGTTGAATCAGGTATCGAAGAGGGATAGTGTTTCGTATGTGAAATTCTTGGAGAATTCTCACTGGGATACGAGTCTTGATAGGTTTTTCTTGACGTTTTCTTCAAAAGTTCCTGATGCTACAAAGATGACTTCTGCTATCGTCTCAGGAGAAAATCCTCAAGTGAAGTATTACAGTGATGATAATTCTGACTTACGAAAGGATGTTCCTTACAGGGTGATTTCTCAGAGTTATGACGGCAGTCCTCACGTTTTTATTGTTGAAGAGAAGGAGTCGAATCTTCTTCCTTGTGAAGTTTCTCATTATCAGTTGGCTAAGGGAGTTGAGAGTTGAATGAATAAGAAAGCTTCTCTCGAGTTGAGTTCTGAAACTATTGTCACGGTAGTGATTGCCGCGGTAGTCATTCTCGTGGGGGTGTACGTTATTATTACTATTATGACTCGAGGTCAGGGTACTCTCGAGGATGCTCCTTGTGCTCAGAGCGTTCGTCAGCAAGCATTGTTGAAGTCTGATATTCGATTGTTCGGCTCTGGTTTGAAGTGTCCTACTCGGTTGGTCGAGGTTGGGTCACCGAAGGTCGACGTGGTGAAGAAAACGATAGCTGACCAGCTACTGAAATGTTGGAACACGTTTGGTGCTGGAAAACTGGAATTGTTCAGTGATGATGAAGCAGTGTATTGTCACGCGTGCGCTCACCTGATCATTCCTGAGGGTGTGAAAGTTTCGAGTGAAGAATTGTTAAAGACTCTGGAACAACCTATAGGTTCATCGCTTCCCGAGTTGGTGGGTAAAACGTACGTTCAAGCTATTGCTCCGACGGTGAAAGATGACGAGGCGTACTTCGATAAGGCTGAAGTGGATGCTGCGACGAGTCGTGGAACGTCAACAATCGTTGATAGCGATACGAATCAAGACTATGCTATCGTGTTCCGGTACGCGAAAGGAAGAGATAGTATCAAGAATGTTCTTACGAAGGTAGACGCTGCGTCTCCGGGTGTAGGAACTGCATTGGTTGGAGTGGGAGTCATCGCTATAGGAGTCAAAGTTGTTGGTGTTGGAGTGATGGCGACAGTCGGAGCTCCCGTTACGGCTATCGCTCTCGGAGCAGTGGTTGTTGGTGGAGTGTATGCTTGGGTTGCGAGTAGTTACGCTCAAGAGCCTCAGAGTTGGATGGCTGACGTTCATATTCGACCGTATGATAGGGACACGTTGACGTCTCTCGGTTGCAAAGTGGTTGAAACGTGAACGTTGAAGAGAAACGTCATCAAAACATTAATAAACTCCTCGTCGTAGATTGGTGGTATGCTTTCGAAGAGAGGTGATGTTGGTACTGATTCTTTTTTTAGGATAGCGTTAGCTGTTGGTGGTTTGCTTATCATTCTTATTCTTATTTACTTGTTTAAGGGGGGGATTTCTGATATTATTGCGAGTCTTCCGTTTGGCGGGGGTAGGTGAACGTATGGTGTTGTCGAAGAGGGCGGAGGTTTCTTGGCTTTTGAAAATGTTGATCGGTGTTGCTGTCATCGTTGCATTTCTCTTCTTGGGTAGTTCTCTTATTAGTTATGGTAAGACGTTTCTTGGCGGCATTATTGGTGGGAAGATTGATGCTTGCCCTTCAGACTTGTTGGAGCCGAGGAAGTGTTATTGTGGTTCTGAATTGTTGAATGCGAACATTAAGGAGAAGAGTTTTGATCCTGATAATACTAAAGCGTATTGTTGTGATGGTACAGCAGTTGGTCATCCTTGTGCGTGTACTGGCGTGAATTCGTGTGATGACTACAATAAAAAGTTTCCCGAGAGTGTTGCTAAGAGAACGATGTATTGTGAGAGGAATCTTTGCTCTCAATATTTCGGAAGTGATAGGCGCGTAGAGAAGTGCATGATTGGAGTGAATGATAAATGTGTTAATAAGGTGGTGAGTACAACATGAATATTCTTCGTACGAAAAAAGGCGATATGAACTGGATCATTATTGGTCTCGTATTGGGACTTGTCGCGTTGATCGTCATTTTGAGTCTTATCTCGAAGGGTTTTCACCTCGGTGATGATACGACGAAGTGCGGTTCAACGTTAGGAGGGGAGTGCAAGCTGAAAGCAGAGTGTAATTATTTCATAACATCAGGTACTGGTTGCGCGACTGGAGAAGTTTGTTGTACGAAAGGTTTAGGATAGTGGTGGTGCTGTATGAAAAAAGCTGAGTTTAGTATGGAGCAGATCATTATCATCATTATTGCAGTCGTAGCTGCTCTCGTCATTATTAGTCTCGTGTGGAATAGTGTGAAGAATCAGTCGGACGTTTTGAAAGAGAATAGTCCTTTTGCTGAGTTGATGAACGTGTGTAGGGCTAAAATGTTTCTTCCTGGGAGTCTCGATAGTGATGGTGATACTGTTGAAGATTCTTGTGACGTGTGTACTGATGGTCCAGATGTTGACAGGAAAGGTGTTCCTATTGACGCTGATAAAGATGGTATTCCTGATGCTTGTGATAAAGAAATTAAAAAAGCTGGATCGTTCGAGGATGATTGCAAACATATTGTAAGTGTGGAGAAGCACTGGTGCAAGACAAGTGAAACAAGATGATACTGGAAAAACTGTTCAGGAGGAGAAAGCGTGCAGACGCGACACTGATTCACACTATTATGACTCTCCTCATAGCTGCATTGTGTATTTACGTCATATTCTTAGTTCTTTCGGGACAGTTTGAAGTATTGTTTGGTAGTTCGAGAGTTGAAGACGCGGCGAGAGCAGGATTTCAAAGCTTCGTGATAGAGTTGAACAGTTTCGCAAACACTCCAGAAGATCACGCGATGAGGAGGAATCTTTTTTTGACGCAGTCAGGACGACCGATCGTTTTTTTTCTGAAGACTATGCTGAATACGAATAAACAAGCGATGAATCCTTCTTTGAAAGAGCCAGTGTACGCTTCTGATTTCGTCGTTCTTGAGGATTATACTGGGAAAGAAGTTCAGACTCTTCAGAAGCCATCTTCTTGTGATATGAGTGCTTGTTTGTGTTTGTATCAACAAGAAATTCACGTATCTCATCCAGCAGTCACTGTTGGGGAACTGATAGAGTGTCACTCGGTCGATGCAGATATTATTCTGATGTATACTCCTGAAAAGGTATCATCAGCACTTGGCATATCTGGCAATATCGAGGGTGATAAGTTAAGACCAAAACCTGTCAGTTCGCAATCGGATATTACTCAATCATTTGAAGGGGCTCTTGATGATCCATTGTCTAATTCTCAGAGCAGGAAAACGATGGAGGAAGGTATTGATGTTCGAGCACGAACGTTTGTCAATTCTGAATTGTACCAATCAAGTGGGGATGGTAAGCAGCGGAATCTTCGTGAAGAGTTTTACTACATTGAGAAAAACGTCGTCAACGGGAAAAAAGTTCTTTATCTTTTTCAGGAGCAAGACTATACTGAAGCTCGTGCTGGAGTGTTCGCTGAAGAGTTTGGTGAACCTGTGGAAGTGTTAAAAGAATATATTTCGAAAGAGAATACTCTTGAAACGAAAGATATCATTCCGACATATGCTGAGAAAATGGTAACGAAACTTCTTGAAAAGGTTTCGGCGACGACTGAAGAGAAGGAGAAAGAAGCAACAATTTCAAAAGTGAAAGAACTGAGTACTCTGTATGTTTCATTTTTGGTGCGGAATGAAAACACTATGTTTGAGGATTATCAGGGAGTTACCAGTCGTGGAGTGAAACACCATATACTGACAGTTCTTCAGCTTCTCACAAAACTTCCGGAGGAGGATTTCACACATCATCAAACTGCTGATCTTTTAGATAGTCTCAGTATGAATAAAATGTACATTGATAATCCTAAAAAGGAAAAACAGGAATCTGCCATATTTGGTTTTGATGTCGAAAAAGTAAGAAATGAACTCTATGAAAAAAGTATTTTCTCAGTAAGAACTCTTACTCCTTCAGGGTATAGTCTTTTGAAAACTGTTGTTGAACATCCTGACTTGTGGACTGAAAGTGCGAGAAAAGAGAGGTACTCGTCAACTGTTCGGTCAAAGTCTATGTATGCTATTCTTTTGAAACAATCTGAACAGTATCCTGTTCCGGATATTGATATTCTCAAAGCTCATCTTGAAAGCATTCCCACGTCGTCCTCTCTCGAGAAACAGCAGGTCTCGTTGCTTCTTGGCTTGTTGTACTCGTCGTATGATTTTACTATTGATGGTACGTCGAAGCGTTGGTATAGTAAGGCTATAGAGTCGTATAAGAGGGTGATTGAGGTCAATAATGATGGTCCTCTCGGTTTGGAAGCGAGTGCTGAACTGAAAGCGTTGTGTCAACCAGTTGTTCCTCAATCGTTGAAGCTCTCCGATGATGAGGTGAAGTTGTGTGAGCAAGCATAATTCTTCTCGAGGTAACGAAGTTTTCCTGCTCCTCACTATCTTCGCACTAAAGTGTGGAGCTTTATGCTCGTCGATTCTGAACGGAAAACTTCGGACTCAAAAACGTTCAACTCACGCACTGAAGTGCGGAACTATCACGTTTTTGAGTATGAGGTGTTTTCCTCGTAGTTTTTTCTCTCGTTCTCGTAGGGGCGAGCAGGGTTTGCAGGAGGCCATTCTCGAGTTATTAATAGTGTCATTTTTTATCGCTCTCGTGTTTATGATTGCGAATAGGGCGAGTGATGATGTGACTACTGAGAAGGACACTATTGCTCAGAATGTTGGTAGGCTTGTGAGCGTGTTGAGTTATGTTCCTGATGTGGTGAATGTTCAGGTGTCTCAGTCGTTGTTGAAGGATGCGCGCGTGAGCGTGGTTGCTGATGGTTCTCAGAGTGCTCTGTTGACGCAAGTGACGACGATTGATTCTCCTATTCCTGTTGGGAAGAAGGGTTTTAAGAAGCGTGGTTCTACAGTGAGTGTGAGTGGTGATATTCCTATGACTGGTGGTATTCCTTTGACGATATCGTCTGGTGATGGTAGTGTGAAAAATGGCGAGGGGAGTGCGGATGCAGTTGTAGGGTGTGCTTCTTCTGGTATACTTCCTCGTTTGTTCCTCGTCGCTGAGAGGCCTTTTGAGGAGAGGGCGAAAGCGTTGGGAAGCATTTCTGAAGTGTTTGTTGGAGGAGTAGAAGGAGTACAAATTGTTGATTCTGTAAAGGAGCATATAGACTTTCGTCCTGATTCTTATTTGTTGTTTCTTTCCGCGGGCAGTGGTGTTGAGATAAAAATGAATCCTCATAGTGTGAATAGTGATAGTGCTTTGAAGATTGCTTGTACGATGAAGAAGAATCTTGATGCTGAGGGTATTCCTGCGAAGATATCGTATGTTCAAGCAACTGATAATGAGCTTGTTGTTCTTCCAGCGTCGAGGATGGGGTTTGTTCTTTCTTTGAATCCTGGAATTACGAATGATGATTTTAATAGTGTCATGAGAGCTTTTAGTGGTAGTTCTTCTGGAGGAGCGTCATGAGGAGTAATCCGTTGAAGAGGGGGGAGATTGCGGTGAGTGTTGTGTGGATTGGTAGGTTTATCCTTGTTATTTCTGCTCTCGCATTTCTCTCATTTATCGTTGCGCGATTGACGATGATAGAGCACGATACTCTTTCGATGGACGCGAAACTTCAGGTGACGAACACGTTGTTGTCTCTCGCGTGGGTGAACCCTCTTACTGGTTCTCGAGAGTTGGGAATCATTGATGACGCTGAACTGGTAAAGCTTGGTGACGTGAATAAGAAGAAGAGTGATAAAAATATTGATATGCCTTTGGCTCTGCCTCAACAATACACGGTGATAGTGTACGATGATGCTTTGGTGTATGAAAACAAATATGTATTGTACGTCAACAAGAATGAGTATGTTGAACTGTCTGCACGATTAGGACTTCAAGGTCAAGTTCGCTCGGTAAAGAATGCATACTATCTTCAACTTCAAGAAGGTACGACGAGGATTCCTGTAGTGTTGGAGGTGACGACTCTTGAAAAGAAGAAGTAATGGTGTGTTCCGTGCTGATGTATTCAGTACTCTGTTCTCGAAGTGTTCGAGGAACAAGAGGGGTGTTGCTGGTGATTCTATAACTATTATTCTATCACTTGTCGTACTGTTCACGTTTATGATTCTCGCATATTACTTCTTGACTCCTGCAACTGTTCAGAAAGCAGCATTTTCTGGTGATCATGTTGATGTTGAGGCTGAAATAATGCTCGCAGGAATTCTGAAGACGGAGACTCCTTCAGGAACGGGTCTTGACTCGTTACTCTCGTTCGCGAATAATGTTCAAGGTGGACTTATGAGCGATACGAAAGCGAGCAGTATATTCTTAAAAGAGTTATTGCCGAAGAATCCTTTGAGGTACTATGATGGTGATTGGATACTTATGGTGTGGGATGGTGACGTTACTCAAGCATCAATATATGCTGAAGGTCAAGGTCCTCGTCGGTGGACAGTTGAGAATCCTTTGAAGGAGGGGATGATTCTCGTAAGGAGCATAAAAAGAACTGATGGAAGTTACGAAAGGATTCTCAAGCCCGCGAGGGAGTATTGGTATGAGTTGTACCAGCAGTCTCGACCTCTCGTCGTCAGTACTGATGATGGAAAGCAGGAGTATACTCTACAATTGTATCTTCTGAGAGGGGAGAGTGTTGATAGGATTGTTCCTGAGAGTTATACTCCGAGGATTGGTATTCCTACGAGTACGGGTAAGAGAGTGGTAGAGTCGATATTTTATTCTCCAGTAACTCCTGATGAACTAACGACGTGTACGTATATGTCGAATTGTCCTTCGTACTTGACGGAGAATGCGTGTAAGAACGATCCTTGTTACGTTTCAAGAAAGTGGTGCTCGTGGAGTGCGGGCAGGTGTGTGGAAGGATGAGGAGCGGACTGATACTATCAAGAAAGGGTGCTGCTTTGTTCACTCCTATCTTCACTATTATGTACATTATTGCGTTGTTTAACGTTGGTACTTTTTTCTTGAGTGAGAAGTCTGATGCTTTGAAAAAGGCAGGTATTGGTGGTGAGGCAGTGTTCGTTCAATCGCAGTTGTGGCACGCTGAGGCTGAACGAGTTGCTCAAAGTAGTGTTGTGAGGGAGCAATTGTGTTACACGTTTGCTGACGTGTTGAAAGATCTTCCCGAGAATGTTTTTACGGTAGAGAAAATAGTTCCTGTTCTCGAAGCTGAATTGCAGAAAGCTCTTCAATCAAAGTCGAAAGATTCACTGATAGGAATTACGAACATAAATCCTCTCACAGTGTCGAGCATTCCTAAGAATGAGGACGTTCAAGAGTTTTCGTTGACGTTATATTCTGAGACGACTCAGGTTTCCATACTTCCTATTTCAGGAACGAATCCTGGTAAGAAGAAGGCGATGAAACTTTCAAGATCTACGAATCATGCATTTTCTGTGATGAAAGAGTATGATTTGGGGCAGTGGGAAGATGCTCACACCGCGCTCAAGAATCAATTGCAACGATGCACTATTGCGCCATCGAGAGAGTTACAATGGTATTGTATGACTGATTTAGAAAAGTTGACTCCGAAGTGGGTCGTGTATACTGCTGACAAGAAAACATATACTGCGACGATGACGGAACAACAACCAATGAGTGGGTGCTCTCAGAGCCACTCGTTGACGTACACAGTAACGCTTCCAGAACCAGAAAAAGAGAGGAGCGCTCTTGATACAACGACGAGGATTCCTGCGAATATGGCGTGAAGAGGTCATTTAAGTATTTCCTGAGCATCATTGGAATAGCATCTTACCGAAACATATAAATACTACCTATAGTCTTGAGAATATATGAACAATTTGAAAAGTATTGAACTATTGTGTACTTCTCCTTTTAATTTTTAATCCGATCTTCTGATATAACTTCTCGCACTTTTTTCGTGTTGAAAGCATGATTGTGTTGAAGGAACGTCGGAAAAATAGTTTTCCTGAGATAGTATATCAACGTAGTCTACAGACTATAAAAATGTTTATTTGAGGTATCAAAATGATACAAACTGAACATAGTGAGGATAGGATACTTTTACCAAGAGTTGCACCACGTGGGGAGTTGTACGAGATACTTTTGGTGATTAATCATCGAGAATTGGAGTTGGATATTAAGACACTTGTTGGACTTGAGGGATTGGAAGTTTTAAGAAACAATCATCAAGACCTTCTTTGTTTAGACGCTGAATGGATTCGCAATGAATTGTGCCTTGATGTCGTAGTTAGAGCAATTGTGCACACTCTATCAGGAGAAGGTGGGCAAGTTATTTATCTTGATGATGCAACACGTGAAGAATCTCGTTACGCACAGATGAAGTTAGTATCTATGAATGAAGATACTGCAGAATATGCTGGATGTGTTGGGGTTGTTATGAAAAAGTAAAGGAGAAGTTGAAATTCGGCCTTGAGGGCTCGACGACTACTACTACGTCAGTACCGACTACGTCAGCGCCTGCGACCGCTTCGGCTATGGCTGGTCTCGTGGTACGTCGTCGGGTAAATAGTTTTACAATAAACAGTCAACAATCCACCAGCTACCATCCACCACCCCCAACATCCAACGCAACACTCATTCTCAAGACCAACAATCTTTTTATAGCGTTCCTCATTCCCGAGTGGTATGATTAAGATTCCTTATGCTGATGCGTTGAAGAGGATTGCGTCTGGTGCTAACCTTTCTGAGGGTGACGTCGAGGTGAAGATTAAGGAGAAGATGGGTCAGCTCTCGGGACTTATCAGTAAGGATGGCGCGGCGTATATCGTCGCTAACGAGCTTGGCGTGAAATTGTTTGACGTTGCTGAGAAGTTGAAGGTGCGTAATTTGAATCCTGGATTGAGGAATGTTGGTATCACGTTGAAACTGCTCGCGTTGTATGATATCAGAGAATTTTCGAGGGGTGATGGTACTCCTGGAACTGTTGCGAGTGCTTTGGCTGGTGATGAGACTGGAACGTTGCGTATCGTCGCTTGGGGTCCGGCTACTCAGTTGTTGCATGGTCTCCAAGTAGGGATGACGGTTGCGTTGACGAGTGGTCTTATCAAGGAGAATAATACTGGTCATCTTGAGATTCATTTGAACGAGCGTAGTACGATCACTCTCTCAACAGAGACTATTGATGTTCAACCGTTGCCTCGGGAAGAGCGTAAGAACATTAAAGATGTTCAAGAAGGTCAGAAAGTGGAACTACTCGGAACGATTATTCAATTGTTCGATCCTAAGTTTTTCGAGACGTGTCCTGCGTGCAGGAAGAGAGCGAAGGAGGAGAATGGTCAGTGGATGTGTCCTGCTCACGGCGTTGTCCAACCTGTGTACTCGTACGTGTTTAACGTGTACATCGATGATGGTTCTGATAATATTCGTTGCGTTCTCTTTAAGGAGCAGATCGAGCAATTGTTAGGTGTGACGACTGCTAAAATGTTGGAGTACAAAGAACATCCTGAATTGTTCGAATCAGTGAAGACTGATTTGCTTGGTAAGATCGTGAAACTTTCTGGAACGGTGAAGCGTAACGAGTTCTTTGATCGTGTAGAGTTAATCACGAGTCGTGTTGACGCGAACCCTAATCCTGAGGAAGAAATGAAAAAGCTTGACGCCTCGCAGGAAGGTACTCCAGCAGTATGACTCCAACTGTATGAAAGGTACGACTCACGCTCTCGCAGGATTGGTCGCCGGAATAGTGTTCTACTCGTCACCCATTCCTATTCTTCTCGTCGTCGTTGGCGCATTATTTCCCGACATTGACAAGGTGGGAAGTACTATCAGTAAGCGTTTGCCTTTTGGTCGTTCGATTTCTACAGTTGTAGAATTGTCTTTCACTCATCGAGGTTTTTTTCACTCGTTGTGGATTCCTGCACTCTTGTTTGTCACAACTCACACCACTTCCTACTTTCCACAACCCACTTCCTACCCCCTACTCCTCGGCTATTGTTCTCACCTCGTTCTCGACGCTTGCACACTCTCAGGCATTCGACCGTTGTACCCTTTCAACATGTTTCACGTGAAAGGAAATATAAAAACTGGGGGTTGGAAGGAAAACTTTTTTGTTGTAGTGCTTCTCGCGTTTCTTTTGATACTCGTAACGAAACTGTTATAAACTCATAAAAGGAGAGTCAGTCTATGAAAAAACTCTCTTACCTTGTCAAACTCTTCATCGCTCTCGTTCTCACGCTCGGGATTGGTTTTCTTGGCTCGTTGGTTACGACTCCTTCGATTCCTTCGTGGTACGC
>CAYHWM010000004.1:0-19317 GCA_964359925.1 uncultured Methanosarcinales archaeon | reverse complement strand
TAACGTGCCAGCGTCGAGACATAGGGGATTTTGACCTTATGGTGCTTTCCACGTATGAGTTCAATCGATAGATGGCAAATAAAAGAAGTTTTTACGCACAAACTTCAATGACACTTCTTCCCCTTTTCAGTTCCATAACTGTGACCAGAATGATCTCCCATCATAAACAAGTGCATCAGCGGACAGAGAAGAACGAGAAGAAAAGGCAAACTCTTGAAACCTGTAACGTACACTACTCCAGAGATGACGACCGCGCACACTCCTAAGAGCATCCAATGTTTCGCGTTCATACTATGACCCCCACGAGTACGTTCGCGTTGACACCTTTGGTATTCCGTTCATAGTTATGGTGAAACTGTTTGGAACAGTTTTCAGAGAATAAATGATCGTTCCCTGATTGTGATGACCTGTGAGTGTCGGAGCACTCGTAGGAAGTATTGTTGCACCATTGACTGAAAGTGCCGAAATTCTTGCAAGATTATATATTGAGAGATCGACACTATGAGTGTTCACGACCATAGAAACAACGAGTTTTCCTTTAGAATACGAGGGAGTAAGAGTTATTTCAACATCGCCACTACCAGTCGTCCCTGTCGTTATAGACTCATACGTCTTCGTTGTTGCGGAAGATGGTGTTGATACCACACTCGACGATCGTGCTACAAGAACTGAGAAAAAAATGATGACTATGACAAGCAACACTCCCACTGTGATGAAAGGAAGATGTTTTCGTTTCACCTTCTTGAATAACGTTTGAGCGTACAAGAAAAGTGCTATGCTGATAAGCGTTCCACCAATAGAGTAATACATGAGAGATACTTTCTGAATAAAAGGTATGCCTATAATAAGAAATCCTGCATTGAGAAGGATGAGCTTATTTGAAACACAATGATGTTTGCGTGAAAGGTACATCATAATAAAGAAAAGAACAACGGCAATAGACCATACTGGTTTTGCTATCGTCGTCAAGAAAGAGAGCGGCATCCCTGTAAGAGTTATTCCTATACCTGCAAGAAGTGTGACTATGCCGAGGCACACTGTGTGACACACTTGCCAACTTCCGAGAGCACTCGCCACGCCACTGATACCGCCGAGTCGAGAAACTAATCTATTACTCGTATGTGAATCCATTGTTTTCTCCACTACTGTTTACTTATCGCTTCCTTCTTGAAGGCACTACTTGCTGATATAACCACCCCACTATGAGGAAGAGTATAACTATGAAGAGTAACGAGTACAACGCTCCAAAAACGCCGAACCCTCCAGCACTTCCACACCAACCAGCCCATCCCATCATATCGTATACCATTGTTGTTTCCTCCTTTCACCAATTTTTACAGCAATTAGCAAGCTGTTTCAGTACATACTTTACTTTTTGATGGTGATTGTTGACAGTGAAGAGGTACAACACTGCCAACAGGATAATAAGTATTGAAAATGTGATGAGAATTTCAGGCACACTCTTTGACGAACTGATGATATAATACGCAACTGCAGTAAGTAGAAGTAAGACTGGGAGAGAATATATTTTTCTTTTTGGGAAACTGGCGAACAACGAGTACACACCATGAGTTGTTTGACCGACGAGTATTCCTATAATGAGCGTGTCTGAAAAGAAACCCCTCTTATTGAGAATGAGAAGAGTTATCCACGTGAGCACAACTGAACCACACAATGCACAATACTCTTTCTTGATAACAGCTTTGAATATGAGAAGAATGATGAACAACCCAGTGATCATTCCGAGAGCAAGAAAAAGAGTCATAAGAACACCTTCATTGGAGCACCTGAGTCATAATTCCTATGCTCACGAGAAGCAAGAACGTGAGAACGATTCCTTGATACGGCAGTGGGTGTTCTCTCTTCGCCAACTTGGTAACGTGTTTGCTGATATGAGGAGCAAGGAGTATGATGACTGCTCCGAGAACACTCATCACGTAGTACACATCAATAAGGTACGTTTTGTTCAAGAACGAGCCATACTCTCCAGCAAGGTAGACTGGCAGAGATGTGTAATAATCTCCAATGAGTGGCTTTATGGGAATCATCGTCGTCAAGTATGAAACAAGAACGAACACTGTTTCCTTATGAGGGAACTTCCATGACAAGAGTCTTGCTATCCACGCACCCATCGCGGCGGCGAATGCTCCGAGAAAAAGTGCGATGACAGGAATACTAATTCCGAACTGTGCTGCACCTACTGCGAGAACTCCCGCACCTATCGTACAGAGAGGACAGTGGGCGAGAGTTCCTCCTATCATGGTAAGACCTGCAAGTGGAGGAATGACCAACTTTTTTATTACGGAAACGCGAGTCATAGAAACGCTCATATCTCCATGAACACGTTCGTACTTCCATCCTTTTGAATGGCATAGACTTCGAATGGTGCAGTTTTACTCCCGGGCATTCCCGGAGATGCTGAAGGCATTCCTGGAAGAGTTATTCCTTTAATATCTGGTTTTTCTGTAAGAAGTTTTTGTACGGCTTCCATAGGCATGTGTCCTTCAACGACGTATTCTCCTATAATCGTCGTGTGACAACTTTGTAGCTCTGAAGGAACTCCATACTTTTGTTTTATCTTGCTAATGTCTTGCAAATCTTGAACTTTAACATTGACTCCTTGCCTTCTCAAGTAGGAAACATAATTTCCACAACACCCGCACGTTTGCGTTTTGAAAACTGTTACTGTTGTACCACTCAATGATGCACCAAGAGGAGGAATTGATGAAGAACTATTTAAGTACCAAAGAACAATTCCTACGACGATGAACACGACGAAAAGGTAAGAATATTTCATGTTAACAACCCCCTACCATTGTCGGAGCAGGAGCACTCGCAGTGCTTGCTTGTTGAACGCTTTGAGCTGTTGCAGACCCACTACTAACTCCTCCAGTCACTTGTGCAAGTACGACACCCATTCGTACACTTGAGAGTTGTACTGCTTGCACGAGTGAGAAGACGAGTAATAATCCAACTATGCCAATAAGTACATAGTGCTTGTTTATGCGAAATGAACTGTCCGACTCTCCCGATTCATGATGACTCTTCTCTTGATGGGGTTCATAGTCAGAGTGGTGTTGTTCTCTGACTCGTTGTTCGTGTTCCTCGTTTTTCACGTGGTGTCCTTTTTGTTCTTCACGATGTTCTTCGTGACCTTGAGGTTTGCAACAGTCCATGATTAACATCCTCCTACCATTCCACTACCCGTGGAAGGTTTAACATTTCTTGTTTGATACTTTGCAGGAATTGTTCCATGCATGTCATAATTCATGATTTCGTTTTCAGTCCAGCCAGTCGTGTCCATGTTACCGTTGACACTGCCACTTGTACTACTCGCGGCGCTCACAGCGTTTCCAGTGATCACATTCTCTTTCATGGTCGTTTGTACTGATCGTATTTGAAATACTTGAATTCCCGAAACGACGACGAGCACCACTAACACTAAAAAAAGTACGTGTTCTGTTTTCATGCTAACAACCTCCCACCATACTTCCACCTGAGGAACTGCCTGAGGACGAAGTTGTTGATTCTGAAAGCTTTTGTTCAGCACCTCTATACTTATTCGAAGTAATATCTACAATGGTAAGATTAGTTATTCCAGCACCTTCGAGAAGTCTTGCTTTATTATCAATACTTGTGGGAAAGAAAAGCATTTTCCACTTACCCGCCTCGGATAATAATTGTTCATCAGTATACTCTGCTCCATGCTTTGTGATAAGGTATTTCGTGAGCCCCCTCATAGCATAACTGTGAGCACAACCACACGCAGGTTCTCCAGTATCAAAAATAACTGATCTCGCCCCACAACAATACTCACAAGAAATACCATTCTCATCCTCGTATAATACCTTAATATACCTCTTCAAATCATCTCCAGTAAGAGTTATCTTGTTGTCAAGAGCTCCAAGCAACGATATTGTTTCATCAGCTTTCGTAGGATCGTTCACTGAAACGTCATCAAAACTAATTCCTAACTCTTTACCATAAATAGCCGGAACTCCCTTAGGAAACAATCCAAGAGAGTCAAGAGTTGCGAGTGTTTGAGTTTGTTGAAAAGGTTGAGATACTGATTGAACAGAGTTTCCAGTCGCTTGAAGTGCAGTGGTGCCTATTGGTGACTGAGACAGCACTTCAGATACTGCACTAATCTGATACGAATTGAATGCTATTACGACAAGAGCTACAAAGAGAAGCCCCAGCGTCCAATGTTCCATTATTTTTTTCAGTTCATCATTCATAGACTCCTCCATTCACGTTCTTCAAGAACGCATGCGAACACGTTTTTTGAATGCTCGCGAATACCTCTGTAGCAGAAGAAACACCTTATATGAATACTTGTGAAACTAGTTTCAAGAAGAGAATATCAACTGAAAAAATCACGCCATGAAAAAACCAACCCATACACTGATGGAGCTCACAAATGTTCAATTAGTAACGAGATTCACCATTACTTCAAAACAACAATGTTCGTCATACCACGTCTTTTCTTCTCAAGAATTCCTCTACTTTCAAGCTTGTCAAGAAGTCTTGTCATCTTCACCTTGCTGTGACCAGTCTCTTGAATAAGATCGCTCTGGTACGCACTACCATCCTTTTGTTTAATGCACTCTATGATCTGCAATTCCTCTGCAGAAAGAGTGCTCGTGTCGACCTTCTTATACTCCTCCGGCTTCTCAGGAGTTGGTGGCGTAAACATGAGCAATATTCCTACGGAAAGCATGATTGAAACGAGAATAAACGCTCCGAGAATATACCAAGAAACAGGACTATCATGAGCAGGACACTCCTCCATTGTTTTATTCTGATCCTCTTCCACAAGCTTACACAAGTAAGACTCTTGCTTATCAACATCCATCTTCGTAAAGAATAACGTAAGGATAAGAATAATGGAAATCCCTGTAAGGAAATACCCGATCAATTTCTGATTCATACAATGAATGCTGTTCTGAAGCGGTTATAAAACTTGTGCTGATGGTCATCAATCACCCATCACTTCCTTAACAGCATCCTCCTCGCGATAACCACTCCGAGAACTACGAGGATGACAACAGTAAGAATCCTTTTCAAGAGGCGAACATCTCTCACGAGGTATTCAAATTGAGAAGAAAAATGCCACCCGAGAAGAATCATTATGGGAACGTAGACGAGGACAGCGACGAGGTTCACCACTTGATACGTCCTCCAACGAACACCAGTATACCCTGCGAGAGCAGGACCAAAAATTTTGAGTCCGGGAAGAAACCTCATCACGAAGATAGCCTTCAACGGGTGTTGTTTGAAGAATGCCAATTCTTTATCTACTCGATTCTTAGAAATGTGAAACCTGCGCTCAACCGTTTTCAAAAACCTCTCGCCGTGATCCCTACCAATAAGAAACCCTGCATTATCACCAGCGATGACTCCGAGAATGGCGACGATGAGAGTCACCCAAATATTAGCGAACCCCTCAGCAGAAACGAAACCTCCAAGCAACAAAATAGGCTCCTCAGGCATAGGAACGCCAACACCACTAATAAACAAGAGAACAAACGTTGCGACGTACGTGAAATGCTCAATCAAGAAAGAAAGAACAGCCATTAGACAACCACACTCTCGCCCTGCTTCAACACCTTCACAACACCCCTACCACACAACTCAGCAAAAGATTCAGCATCATCACTCGTCCCAACAATACTGCCCCAATGAGAAGGAAGAGCAACCGAAGCATTCACCATCTTCACGACTTGAGAGGCCTCTTTCGCGTTCATCGTGTACGTACCACCAACAGGAACGATGATGACATCGGCACGAACAGATTGCATTTCAGGAATGATGTCCGTATCTCCCGTGATGTACACCGTTTTTCCTTCGAGCGTGAGAAGAAAACCAATACCAACACCCTTCTGGTGAAACTGCTTACCCACGTTATACGCAGGAACAGCCCTGAACACGACACCCTTCACGACCTCATCCTTATCCATCCTCAACACTCGAGAACCATGAATCTGTGAAGCAACAATAGAAGTCGTAAGAATAAGAGTCGAGTCAGACCTCGCCCTCTCAAGCAATTCAACATTATAATGATCATAATGATGATGACTCACGAGAACAACATCAACCTTACGATCATACACCACAGAACTCGGAGCAAACGGGTCAACAAGAATCCTCGTACCCTTCTCCGTAACGATAAGAAACGTAGCATGACCAGCCCAAGTAATCTTCATAACCAGAAGATACGCTACTCACTGTTTTTATGCGTTGCTGTTTTTAAGAACAATCCACCCACCAAACGTTTTTATATACTTGCCAATCACTCACTCCTCATGTGGGATAGGAACAGAAATCTTGTAAGACTTGTTGCAGCAGGAATTTTCGCAACAGCGCTCTCTTCTTGCACTTCGCCAATAAAAGAACAATCACTTGAAGGAAAACTTGTCATACTCGCAGAACCCCTCCCTTGCGAAGCACCACCACTCGACCCCGAAGAAGTCATCACGACAGGAATCCACTACTTACTCGAGAAAGAATGGGCGAAAGCGTACGACGTGTTCACGTACGAATACGCCACAAGCTGCGCGCCAACAACTCCAGAAACTACCGCGTTCACACTCTGGGCGATAGCGTGGAGCGCACACCAGAAAGGAATCACGCAACGAGACATTGCACAGAACACCGTTCAACTTCTCAAACTCCTCGGACCACCAATACCCGAAGACAACGACACGAGACGTCTTGAACGAACAACAACACTCCTCGAAGCACTCACCACACTCTACCCGATGAACTACACGTACCACTCAGACCTCGGAACGTGCAGAACATTCGCGAAACAGTATGAAACAGCAATCCCAGAATTCATCACTGCGATAGACCTCTGGCCAAGAGAAGAACCAAAACTATATCACAAGCTCGTCAACGCGTACCTCCTCTCACACCAACTCCACAAGATTCTCGAAGTTCAAACAAAACTTGAGTGCGCTTCACCAGAAGCAGTACTCCCAAGACTCCTCGACACCGTCGACGAAACACTCCACTCAGGCATCAAGATCACTCACGACGCATCCAACACAGAAGTCACAAGAGGATTCGCAGAACTCTTCGACACACTCGGAACAAGAATGGCGGAACGAAGAAACACTTCACGAGCACTCAAGTATTACTGCATCTCCGCGACGAACAAACACGCACTCGGCGAACCACCAACAGTAGTAAAAACATACCTCCGCCAACGATACGACGACGTCAACAAACTCGTAGAAGGACAATTACGACCACTCCCCGACGTGTACAAAAACTCGATGAAAGGAAGAATACAATCAGCAGGAGAAGAAGAAATGCTCAAGATTCTCAAAGAGTAAGCATCTCGCAGAACATTCACTCGACAGCAATCACCGTCGCAGACCGCCGATACTCCACAGGACAATCACCAATAACTCTCTTCGAAGGCTTACTCCTCCACTCCGTACCAGTCAGTTCAGTAAAATAATACTTTTTACCATCGTGATCCCAACACGTTCCCGTAAAAGAACCGTTCACTCCAAGAGCGACATGCCCACTCGACTCAGGAGTAACTCCTTTAAACTTAAACAGCACCGCACCAACATCAACAGCTCTCAACAACGACGCTCCAAGAATCGCCAAATCCTCACAATCACCACCACCCTCGACAATCGTTTCGAGAGGAAACTTGACGTACTGACCATAATGACCGCCACCATCCTCAACATAGATGAACTGGTGAACGAAATCAACAAGTTTCACCGCACGATCCTCAGGAGTCACACAATCCTTCGTCAAACTCTTCGCTATCATCGACACTTGAGAATGCACAGGAACAGCAAACAGTGCATACTCCTCACTCTTCGTAGGAGCGTGACTCCCACCCTTACACCTCAAATAATCGCTCACGGAAACAGGAATTTTCCACTCGCGACCAGCAAGTATCAAAGGAACAGTAATAATCTCCCGCTCCCGAGAAGCAATCTCTTCAAGAGGAGAATAGTTCTGAAACGCGGGAACAAGAGGAACAGAAACTGCACCATTCTGGACGAGAGACGAGGCGGCAGGAACGGAAGAAGGAATCTTCAAACGATCATTATCACAACTACGAATGTGAAGACCAACACTCGCCCCCGCAAGAACCAAAATAGTAGCAGGAATGAGAGGGTACTTCCACTCACAAAAAGAATACCACGAATCAAACACTCGACCAGCACCACGCGATACACTACCCACACCCCACTTCCCACTCCCCACTCGCCACTTCCTACTACCCACTTCCTACCTCCCACAACGCACCCACAACCATACCACTCAAGAACGTGAAAGAACACCATCAATGTTTCGATATGAACTGATATGAGAGAGTATCACGAAAAACCTACGAGAAACAAAACACTACGCGAAAAGTAGAGTAATAATTCCTGAGAGAAGAACTATCCCGAACACCGTAATGACCTGACGAGAAAACAACTTCCTACCCATAACGAAAGCAATGCCTGCTTTCACGACAGTGTTCGAAAGAACTGCGAGAGTGATAGCAGTAGCCGCAACACTATGCTCGATAGCACCCGTCGCTGAAAGTTGAGAAAACGTCAACGTGATAGCGTCAACATCAGCCAAACCAGAAAGAGTAGACGCGATATACGCACCAGTATTCGAAAATAACAAGTGAAGCAGTTTCGAAGAAAAAATGACGAACAAGTAAAACAAGCCGAAAAACAATGCGGGCTTGAGAGAAAAAGGAGAAGAAAGCTCAACATGATGCTCCTGACTCGAATCCTTCCTCAAATGAAGATACACTGCAGCACAAACTCCAACAATAACCATCACACCAAGAGGTCGTACCAACGTGAAAAACAAAACCTTATTCAACACTAGAACCTCAAACAACACCCTCAAAAACATGATGATAGAAGCGAGAAGAACACCAAGAGTCAACGTGTTCGTAATAGCCTTCGACTTCTTACTCAACAATGCGAGAGAAGACGTGACAGCAGTCGACGACACGAGACCACCAAGAACAGACGTGAGCTCGATACCACGCTTCGGACCAACCAACCGCACAAGAGCATACCCGAGAAAACTAATAGACGAAACGAACACGACCATCAACCAAACAGACCTCGGATTCAACACGTCAAGACGACCCGCAATATCAAAAGCAGTCGGCGACAACGAAAGAACCTGAGAGACAGCAGGAATATCGAGCGGAGAATAATTCACGTTCGGAAGCAAAGGAAGAACTACAAGAATCACGACGAGAAACGTAAGAGTCGAATACACCTCTTCAGGAGAAATCTTACTCGCAAAACCCTTCCACGAACGCTTCAACGCGAGAATCGTAGCTATAACAACCGCGAGAATAACCGCTGTTGAGAGAAAACCAGTCGTTACGAGCAAACCAAGAAAGAAAGCAAGAATCGCAGAAAGACTAGGAACGAGATCAACAGACCGTTTCAAACGAACAGCATCAACAACAGAAGAGGAACAAGCAAGAACGACAACGCCAATAAGTAACGCAACTGCGAGACCAGAACTACCAACACTCAACACTCCAGCAATACTACCAAGCAACGAGAAAAAAGTATACGTACGAACACCACCAAAATTATACTTGCTCCTCAAATGAGAAATCTCTCGCTCAAAACCAATAAGAGCGCCAAGAGCCAACGACACCGCAATCTGCCACAGCAACGATTCCATAAGGGGTACAGAACACTGCTTTTCAGGGTATAAAAAGGTTGTTGAAAATAGAATGGGTCCGGCCAGATGCAGAAGTTTGCGAACTTCTTATCTTGAAGCAAGCTTCAAGACGGAGCCCTGACGGGCTTGTCGTGAAACTCGTGGCAACTCATTTCACGACGCAGGACTGGCGACGTTCTCGATACACGGAACGTGAGTCGAATAGTTGATAATATACAATTATTGTATTTCTATGTACAGAAATAGGAACATTTATATAGTTCCTCCGCACGATTCCCATATATGAACAAGAACCGTACGGAAACAAGAGCGAAAGAATTGTACGAACTCTTAGAAAGTATTTCCGCGTATGTAGAAGAACCTGTCCAAATGTACGCTCTTGGAGGAACAGCACTCACCATCTTAGGAATAAAACCTTCAACACTGGACATCGATATCAACATCCACTCAAAAAAACAATACGAGTACATCTGCAAACTATTCAAACAAATAGGATTCAAACAAGAAAGCCCCCTGCGATGGATCACCCAAGAAGGACTCGCGTTGGACGTTTTTTACGGGTCAAACATTTTAGGAACACACTTATTAGAAGACTGCCTAACAACAGCTCAACGCATTCGAACATTTGGAAACATTACACTCTACACGTTATCACCATATGATATCATCATCAGCAAGTTGGCAAGAGGTGACGAAAGAGATTTCATCGACATACGACACCTCCTCGATAAAGAGAAGATAAATATTCAGTTGTTAGTACAACGGTTCAAGAAAACAATGGAACAGTCAGTAGTGGCACAGTACAAACAGAAACTCTTGGACTTGATAGAAATAAAATTCAAACGATGGAATATTCCGACAGATAACAACCAACTCGAGGAGGTCAAACAATGGGAAGAAACATAGAAGAAAAACTCAACAGAGCAGGATACTCAATGATCGGTACTGAAGACATAGAAGGACTCATCATCGAACTCATTAAAACCAACAACGAACGATACCTGAAAGCAATTCCTTACTTGATATATCTCCACAAACCAAACATAGATTCCATACTTTCAAAAACAAAAAACAAAAAACTGTTGAGAGAACTCATAACCATCACCGGAAAAATATTCACTGAAGAAAAAATTCCTATAACGCTACCAACTACTGACGAAGATACCAAAAAAACAACACTGAACTATGAAGAATTCAAGCAAGAATTCCGAATGCAGAAACAAAGAGGAGAAAAAACAGAACTACTCAGCGACAAAGAGAGAATATACTCCGAGAGAAACACACAACTATGGCTATCACAACTCTTCACCACAAAAGAAAAAGAAATAATACTAAAACTATTCGACGAACAACCACTCACCAAAACAGAATACGAATACTACTCAAGAAAAACAAAAAAGAAACTCAACGCGATAGCAAACTTACAAGAACTCGCAAGAGCACTACTTCCACAGTCACCAAAACGCGAAGCACACAATTGAGAACAGTAACAATAATGGGCCCGGCCAGATTCGAACTGGCGACCTGCTCGACGTCAACGAGCCGTCATAGCCGCTAGACCACGAGCCCTTGAAGATGAGTTGTTCGCGACGTTTTATGAAGCTTTCTGTTTTCGATTGGTCACGAAGTATAGAAACAGTTAAAAACGAGAGTTCCAAGAACAACATATGAATCCCCCCATCATCGTCTCACTTGGTGGTTCCGTCGTCGTTCCGGACGTTCCGAACACCGAATTCTTGAAACGATTCCGCAAAGAACTATCAACGTTTCACGGAAAAGCAGTCTTCGTCATCGGCGGAGGAAGAACTGCGAGAGTGTACGCCAAAACAGTTCGAGACTTGCACGGAAGCGTCCTCGACCAAGATATGGTAGGCATCCTCTCAACGCAACTGAATGCGGAACTCGTAGCACGAGTCTTGCAAGCGCCACTCTCAAAAACGATATCAAGCGCTCCATTCCACAAATTCCTCGTCAGCGGAGGATTCTCCCCGGGACACTCATCAGACTACGACGCTGTTCAATTCGCACTCCACCACGGAGCGAGAACAGTGTACAATATAACAAATGTTGATTATGTCTACTCGAAAAAGCCGGGAACGAAAGGAGCAAAACCTCTCGAGAACTTGACGTGGGAACAATTCAGAACACTCTTCGGAGGGAAATGGGTTCCGGGAATGAACACCCCATTCGACCCTCGAGCATCAGCACTCGCAGAACACCACCACCTCGAAGTCATCTTCATAGGAGCAAACGTGAAAAACATCATCAACGCGTTCAAAGAGAAACCATTCAAAGGAACGACCGTAAAAAATTGAGCGCGTTACCAAGCAGAAAAGAAGAGGAGAAAAACAGCACCTTATCCCCCCGTTCCGCCACCGCCAGAACCGTTCAACAAGTATTGAATAATAACGGTCGCTACCGAAGCAATGACGAGGAATACTCCCATCGACCACGCGAGACCAGCGAAGAACGACTGAGGATACAACTGTATCAACAACGAGTCGGAAGGAAACAACCAAGAATCACCAGAGAAAAAAGGAGCGTGAGCGAGAGAGAATAAAGAACTAAAAGGAGTAACGAACGCGATAAGCAACACTATAAGAGTACCTAATGCTCCCAACCGTAACGATTTTTTGATGAGTTGTTTATCACGCAACGATGCGAGAACACCGAGCCACGAGAAGAGAACGATCCACGAAGCAACACGCAACGCGTAAAACACTTCACGAACGTCAGCAAGGTGAGAACGCTCACGATCAGAAAATTGCGGGGAAACTAAATAATCTACAGAAGCAAAATACGGATCAGAAAGCAAACCCTTCATAACTTGACCGTGCAACGCCACCGCAGTATTCTTCTCCTCGACAACCCCCCGCGACTCGCTCGTTTCACTGAACGAAGAAGCACCAAGAAGAGAGTTCTGCAATGACGAGTCGAACAAGACATACCGAAAGGAGAAGAGCAATAAAAGGACAACGAACAATGCGGAAGCAGTCCACACTTTCCACTTCTTCGCGTCACCCACACCTTTTTTCATACGCGTTCAAGGACATGACTCGTTTATAAACGTTTGTGGAAGAAAAGAAAGAGTAAACGCTCAAAGATTCGCGAGTTTTCGGTGCAAGAAAACCCTTGAAGAGCTTTGAGCGAGGACATTAGGAGTTCTGAAACATGTCAGCAAAAGACTCATCGACAATCGATGCGCGCTCACTCAAACCATTCCCTGAAAGAGTGAACAATGCCCACTGAACAGCCATCAACGTATAACCACCACCCGTTCCGAACAACGGAAGAACTGCACGCTCCGTAGAAACAATATTCAAAAGAATTTGGCGAGCGAGAACACGATTCACACTATGACAACTCTTACTGTACTCACTATACTCCTCGTGAAAGCGTTCGATATCTTGGGAACGAGTCGCCATCGCGACACCACCTCCCGACGATACACTTTCCAACTCATTGATGAGTGACCGTATTTCTTGAACGCGAACATCATCCTGTGCGACGATTGCCGAGTTGCTACCAATCATACAATATCACCAATTCGTTTTTTATTACATTTCTGTATTTCGTTCTTTTATCATTCTTCCATTCTCAATATACTCATAGAATCATAGGAGAACAAGAAAGTATCGCATACGAAATACGACGAGTACGAACGTGGTTTAAAAAGGAAGAACGCGAGACTTCGGACTTGAAAAATCCATACGCGCTCATCTTCAATACATACGTTTAAAAATTCTACCCGTGTTACGTCTTTTGGCGCTGAAAGATGAAGTCAAAAAAGAAACAATCATCAGTCTCTGAAGAAGTTCTTTCTTTGGATCTTCTCGTTGCTATAATGGGAAAAGAACACACAGTATCTGACATTCCTTCGGCTCCTTGCGTAGGAAGATTGAATTTTGAAAACGCAGACGAATGGATTATCAAAGAACTTGGCATCGAAGGAAGAGATTTGTATTGCGGTAGTTCGAGCGGACATCACGTCATAGTATCCGATTTAGGAAAGGTTGAAATTCCTTACGCCCACTTTGAAGGCGACAGCGAAGAGAGTCACACAAGAATCATAACTCATTTACTTGAAACAATACAGAGAAGAGTGAGAGAGAAAAGAAACGAACCACTTGATGAAACACCCCTCGGAAAGAAACTATCCTATCCTCTCTGTGTTTGTCTTACTGCTCCTCAATACACTGTCGGAGTCTTTCCAACTGCCCCGCTCATCGGAACATTGCCTGATTTTGAATCTCGACCACTCCACCTACAAATCTCGTCTTGGGAATATAGACCCATTTTGTCTTTGGGCGAGGTAGCAATTCCAAAAAAGTTGATACAAAGAGATATTGGTGAAAGAGTTCACGACGGGTTCCAACCAGAAAAAGGAGTTGACTATACTCGAAAACAATACCCATTAGAGAATTACTTGATGAAGATACTCAAAGAAAGAGTTGAGAACTGTAGAACGTCCACCTCACCCAACAACTAATCCATCAGGAACGTCAACGACGAGAACTTCTTTTTTAGTGATCAAGTACTGTACAAAACCAAAACGTTTATATATCACTATCAACAAGTCATTGATAATTATCAACAAAAATGAGATAACAACTATGGTAACGGAACGCAAAACCTCGGATGATGTTCTCGGCATCGTACTCAAAAACCCTTTTGCGAACCATACTATTACGTCAATAGCGAAACAACTCCACAAAACAAGACAGGGAGTTTGGAGAGTACTAAACGCACTGGAAAAAGAAGGACTCGTCCTTGTTGAACAAGTGCAGAAAACGAGAACGAGTACTGCACTCATAATGCTGAATTGGAAATCTCCCATAACAGAACAAACAACATCATTACTTCTCACAAAAGAATCAATAGTTCAAGAACGATGGAGAGTAAACTTTGAAGAACTGAAGCCACACGTAGAATTCCTCATACTGTTCGGAAGCATTCTTCACAGCCCAAAAGAAGCGAATGATATCGACATTCTCGCAGTTGTTCAAAAGAAAAAGTTCAAGATTGTTGAACATATCGTTATGAGCATTCAAAAAACTCAAGAGAAAAAAATCCACCTTATCGATACCACAAAAGAAGAGTTTAAGAAAGAACTAAAAAAACCTAACGAGACATACAGAGAAATACTACGAAAAGGAGTAGTACTGTATGGTCAAGAAAATTTCACGAGATACATTCGAGGTATGGGCATATGAACGCGGAAGAGTTACAGAAAGTATTGAAAGAGTGTTTTAGAGTTGCAGAAAAGACTGAACAAGAAGGAAGAAAACACAAGGGACTTCTTCTTCGAGAGCCAAACAAGAACGAAGCACAAGGATACATACGAAAAGCGAAACTGGAACTCGAACTTTGCGACCTGTACAAACAAAAAGGCATCGATTACAAAATTTCAGAAGAATGGTTTTACACGTTGTATTACTGCGCTCTCACAATTCTCTCCGTGTTCGGTGTCGAGACCAGAAGTCAGAAATACACTGCACTTTTGATAACGTATTTGCAGAAGAACAACTCCATCGAGTACGATGAAGAATTCATAACCAGAATCACGGTTCACGAAGAAAAATCAAAAACATCAGACGTTGACGAAAGAGAAACATCAAGATACAGTTCAGCAATCAAGATAGAAAGAATATCCGAACGATACGATGATATGGCCCTCTTATGCAAAAGAGCAATATCACAATGCGAAGACATAGTATACTCAAAAAAAGAACACGTGTTGCCAAAAGAAATAATACAGTAAAAAACTCAGTCACCCAACAACTGAACCATCAACAACGTCAACGATGAGAACTTCGTTCTTCGTCTTCAACGGTTGGGTCTTGTACGACGGAGAACCCTTGTGGACGACGAGACCGAGACTCGAAAAGACAGTAATATCGACTTCTTTTTTGGGGGCTCCCTTCACTCCATCAACGAAAACCGCATCCCCCGAAGAGCTTTTGGACGGGTGCAAGAGAACGGGCGTTCCATCGTTCTTCACCGCTGCGAGAAGCATCCCATCACTTTTCACTCCGCGAAGAACTGCAGGCTTCAAGTTCGCAACGACGACTACCAATCGGTCAAGTAATTCTTCTTTCGCGTACGCGTGACGAACTCCTGCGACGAGTTGACGTTCCGAGCCACCAATGCTCACTCGCATCACGTATAATTTATCAGCTTTCGAGTGATCCTCAACGTGCACGATTCTACCCACGCGCAAGTCAACATCAGCAAAAGGGTCACTCGTCGAAACAGTAAAAGGTTCAACATTTTTGAGAACGATAGAAGCTCCAACGATGGAACGATTCTCGTAAGAAAAGTTCACGTCAGCAAGAGAAAGATCATTCAAACCTAACTGTTTCTCGAGAGCATCAGCATACGACGGAAGAATAGGTTTGAGAAGAACGGAAAGAATTTTGGCGATGTTCACTCCCGTCGCGAGAACTTCCTTCGCACGATCAGGATTCTCCTTCAACAACTTCCAAGGAGCATTCAACTGGATGAACGAGTTACCAATACTACCAACCTCAAGAATATCCCTCACAGCATCAGCGAGCTCAAACCTCGAATACGAATGAACAGCACTCTTCGCACGACTAAGAATCCTCTCGTGAACTTCCTCGTCAACAGAACTGCACGACCCCACCTTTCCCTCCAACTTCGTCATCGTGAAAGAAAGAACACGATAACAAAAATTTGCTATGTTCGCAACAAGATCATTATTGACAGAACTCAAAAACGCGTCGACGGTAAAATCGATATCGCTCATACTTCGACGAAGGTGAGCCGCACAATAAAACCTGAACATTTCAGAAGGAACAACACTCAAAAAGTCCTGAGCGTCAATCATCGTACCCCTCGACTTCGAAAGCTTCTCACCGTTCCACAACAAGTGACCGTGCACGATGACGTCATCAGGTAGTTTCAACCCCGCACCCATCAACACAGCAGGCCAGAACAACAAGTGAAAGTACAAAATATCCTTCCCAATCACGTGAACAACTCGAGAACTATTCCACTTCGTAATCACTTGCTCAGGATTTTCGAGAGTGGTCGCAGCACTCGCGAGGTATCCTATAGGAGCGTCAAACCAGACATACAAATACTTATCAGTTTTACCAGGAACAAGAAAACCATAATACGGAGCATCCCTCGAAATACACCAATCCTTCAACTCATCATCAAGCCACACCCTCACATTATTAACGACGTCCTGCTGCAAACCTTTACACGAAGAAAGCCACGACGATAACTGCTCCCGAAACGCCGACAGTTTGAAAAACGTGTGCTCAGAATATTTTCTCGACGAAGAATTCAAACAAATCACGCAATACGGAGCGACCAAATCAGTCGTCGAGTACGTAGCATTACACTTCTCACAAGCATCACCATACTGATCAGGAGCTCCACACTTCGGACAAGAACCCTTCACGAACCTGTCAGGAAGAAAACGCTTACAGTGCTCACAATACGAAAGCTCCATCTCTTTCTGATACAACAAACCTTTCTCGGTCAATCGTTTCCAAAACCATTCCGTCAAAAACTTGTTTTGTGAACTGCCAGTCGTCGAGAACGCGGTGAACTGAACTCCGTACTTGTCAAGCACTCCCTTGTTGTGCGCGTGAGTCTTCTCTACGAGAACATCAGGAGTCACTCCGGCTTTCTGAGCTGAAACCTCGATAGGAGTTCCGTGAACGTCTGAAGCGCAATAATACCCCGCACACACTCCCGCAATCTTGAAAAAACGACTCATGATGTCAGCCTCAGTATACTCTACGATATGCCCAATGTGTAATTTTCCATTAGCATACGGCAACGCAGCAGTAAGAAACACAGGTTTTTTCACGTCAACGCCATCAAGCAAAGATATTCTTGGAGACTCGCCCATTCACATCTCCTCCACGACGCCAATACCAAGAATGCCGAGAGCAGACTTGATCAAGAGAGCAGTTTTACCGACGAGCAACAATCGTTCTTTCTCCTCATCAGAACCAATGATAGAGCACGAGTGGTAAAACTCATTCGCAGTCCTACACAATTTGAGCAAGTACTGGGCAACAAGATGAGGATGATGAGTAGCAAGAGCAGACTTCAACACTCGAGGGTACGATTCTAAGTCGAGAACCAAACGCTCCTCGGAGGGTTGGTAAAGTTTTGAAACGTCAACAGCTCCTTTCTTTTTCTTTTCCACAATCAACTCTCCACCATCCACCTTTCCCACTCCTGCTTTCCTCAACACCGACTTGAGTCGAGCATACGTGTACTGAACGTAAGGACCAGCATCACCTTGGAAGTCGAGGAGTCTATCCCAGTCGAACAGTATTTCTTTGATACGGTCATTCTGCAAGTCTCCAAACACGACAGCACCAAGACCAACAATACGAGCAACAGTTTCCTTATCGCTCAAACCAGGATTTTTTTCCTTGATCGTCTTGAGAACAAGCTCCTGCGCCTGCGAGAGAATATCTTCGAGAAAGATAACATTCCCTTTCCTCGTCGACATCTTGCCCTCAGAAAACTGATAGAGTCCGAAAGGAACGTGACACATCGTCGAGGAGTCATACCCTAGTTTCGACAGCGCACTAAACACCTGCTTGAAGTGAAGGATTTGCTCTTGCCCAACCACGTACACCAGTTTTTCTGCTTTCAACTTGTTGATACGGTACACTGCCGA
Organism: uncultured Methanosarcinales archaeon; assembly: GCA_964359925.1. GTDB lineage: Archaea > Nanobdellota > Nanobdellia > Woesearchaeales > ARS49 > JACQMS01. The sequence goes on along the minus strand of CAYHWM010000004.1, from coordinate 956 downwards.
AGCCATATCCCTCGTATGATACGTTGAAGAACCATTGCTTTTCAACAATAACACAGGAGGCATTCCTTCCAGTGGAATAATGAGTGCTCCATCGCTCATTTCAGAAACGTTTTTCTTCTTGGCAAGTGCGAGTACTGCAGACATCTTGTCAGTATAGAAACTTTCTCCGTGTTCTTCGTCGAACGAAACGTCGAGCAACACATAAATCTTTTTGAACTCTCGCAATGAAAGATCACGAAATTGTTTCCACAATGCAACATACTCTTTCTTGCCCAGTTCTAATTCTGCAAAAGCGGCTCGTGCTTGTTCTTCCAGTTCAGGATGAATCTCAAGTTCTTTATGGAACGCAACATACACGTCGAGAAGGTGTTTGATAGGGTCAGCTTCAAGCTTTTTCTCATCGCCCCACTTCTTAAATCCAACAATGAGTTTTCCGAACTGAGTACCCCAATCACCCGGGTGATTAAGACGAGTAACACTCCACCCTTGAGACACGTACAAGTTCGCCAACGATCTCCCAATCACTGTCGAACGTAAATGACCAATACTGAACGGTTTCGCAATATTCGGCGATGAAAATTCTACGACGACTCGTTTCTTCTTCCCATCCTTCGACGATCCAAACGTTTCGTCAATCTTCGGCAAAAGTTGTTTCGCGAGCGCTTGACGATCAATCTTGAAGTTGACGAATCCCGCAATCGCAGTTATTTCTTTTACGAGTCCTGAGGGTTTGAGCTTCTTCGCGAACTCTTCTGCTATCGCTACAGGGCTCTTCTTCTGTTCTTTCGCGAGAGAGAAACAAGGAAACGCGACGTCACCATACTCTGAATTCTTAGGAACTGAGAGCTCAACAGACGTCACACCGAGTTGCTTCTTCAAGAGTTCTTCAACAGCGAGGAATATCATAACGAGCGTTCTGCACGGCATCATTTAAAATGCTGTCGCTTTCAAGTACG
>CAYHWM010000003.1:0-26665 GCA_964359925.1 uncultured Methanosarcinales archaeon | reverse complement strand
TATCCGTTGGAACGCTAAAAACTTCTCGCGGAAGTTTTGGCGTGCTCAAAAACTCCATCAGATAGTTTCGTGCTTCAGCACGGAGTTTTTGACATTTGCTCCATAAACTTGCGAAAATCAAATTCCGACACTATAGTTTAGAAATCACTGGGAACCCTTCCGAGAGAATATATGTCGCGTGCTGGATTTCTACTTCAAAATCTTTCTTCGTAAAAAAAAGGAAGTTCTTTCCGTCATTCAGCCGTTCAGAAATGTCACCAATAAATTCTTTTGGGTCTTGATCTCCTCGTTTCGGCGCGTTTGTGATAACATAGTGAGTAATGGGCCCTTCTGACTCTTTTACGACGAGAGAAAGTGATTCTTCTTCAACCCCGCTCAGAACGTATTTTGATAGTTGCAGAATACCATACCCTTCAGCTATTCCTTCGAGCATACTGAGCGGTCGTGAATGTGAAGGTACGAAAAATGGAGGAGTGATGAGTACTCGTTCCGCGAGTGTTGTGTGAGTCATCGTCATACGTCGAGGAAGAGTGTTGGAGTATTTATTGTTTTCTGAACTCTGCTCAAGAAATCGGTACTGGAAGGTATCCGAGTATGTACAGGAGGAACAACAACGCTATGAAGAGCGATAGTGCAGTCGTCGTATTTTTCTTGTACATCGAATAAAAAATTGCTACAACGACGAGTGCAACCCCTATAAGTTCGAGTGTCATGGTGTTGAACCTCCCGCCGCGATGATGATACTTCCCATTCCTATGAGTGCTGTCGCAAGTACTGTCCAGTCAGGTCTTCCCGCGAGTACAAGAAATCCTGCACTTCCAACTCCAGCACCTACGAGCCGAATGGTGAGTCCTGTAATTCTCGCTTTCTTCGTGATAGGCATACGTTTTCTGAGGTCTTGAAGATTATAAATCTTCGGTTTTATGGGGAAAGGAAGGAGTACTGTTACGTCGCCTTCGGAGTTGCGTGAAGGTACTCATCTTGATATTCTCGTGAAAGGAATGTATGATGTAGAAACAATAGATAAACTTTCTACTGAACCTCCTGCGCGTGCTCAACTTCTCGGTTGGTCTGTTGCTGAAAAGAAGTAGTAAGAAGTCCTATCTTTTTCAGTTTTCTCGTCGGCAATCAACATCTCACGTCACTCTTCCGTGGTTTTTTCTCCCAAAAAAACTCTGCTCAGGTAGTGCAGAATTTCTTCGAAGAAATTCTTAATTTTAAACAGCACTACTGTTCCAAAGTGACGAAGTTTTTTATACTGTTCGATGAGTAGCTCGATTCCCTTTCAAAGCAGGGGAACAATGTTGAGAAAAAGTTTTGTGTTTTTCTTGACTTGTTCAAAAAAAAGATCTTGGTGAGGTGTTGTGGAATGGTGGGACGAGTAGGTAGTGCTGAGTGTATTACATTGGATCCTGATGGGTATCACGGGATGACGAGTGGCCAGATTGCTGAAGATCTTGGCGATAGGCTTCGTGGAGTTTCTGGGAGAGTTGTCGTTTCGGAGCCTAAGAATGGTGGTATGGCTGTGTGGGAGCCTTTGTTGAGGACTGCTCTTGCATATTCTTCTTCAGAATTGCGTATTGTTGGTCACGAGTGGTTTTATCAACAAGCAAGGGGTATTTATGGTGCTGGAAGTATTGCTGGCAACCCTCAACAGGGGTACTACTTGTGTGGCTCTTCGAGGAAGGATGAAGCGTTAGATGTATTGGTCGCGTAGACTGTGTTGTTTATAGCAAATCGCACTAATTTTGGAACATTCTTTTAGCGGTTTGCTATACTAGTGGAGCTCGCAAATGTTCAATTAGTAACGAGATTCACTATTAGTTCGTTCCTGATCGTCGGTGTTTTACTTCTTGAAGGATTTCTGCAATATACTCTTTGAGTGCTGGTGGTTCTATGTCGCGAACGTGTGGGTTGACGCTTACTGCTTCGTCTTTCTTCCAGAGAGTGACCGCGTTGCATCGTACGAGGTGTTCGAGCATCGTTCCGACGAGTGGTACTTGTTCTGGTCGTTGGAGTTTTCCAAACGTGTTCGTTTTGACGTGACGGATTGGGAGGTATGATTTTCCGATGAATGTTGGCCCTTTGAATCCTACTACTATGATCGCGTCAATGATGTCGTAATCGAGTCCTGATTGTTGGAATCGTTGAGCGTATGTTTCTCTTCTTGTGGGATCGACAAGTATTGTTTCTTGTTGTTCGTGGATTGCTTCCCAGAGTTCTGTCGTTGTTGCTCTGAGTCGTTCCACGTCTGCTTCTGCGTGATCGGCGATGTCTTTCCACTCATCAGCTTGAGTTCTGATAATTTGTAGTTGTTCTTTTGCTTGTCCGAGTTCTTCTCGCGCGAGTTCTTTCTCGAAAAGTGCTTCTTCGAGTGATTTACCGTCTTTTCCTGCTTCGAGCGTTCGTAATTTTTCTGAGAGTGTTGCGAGTTCTTGTTCTTTCGTGGCGTACTCTCCTCGGATTTTGAGGAGTTCTCGATCTTTTTCGGTGAGTGTTCTCCCGTACTGGTCTGCACGGGTAGTTACTGTTTGTACTCGTTCTTTTTGTGATTCTGCAAATCGTTGTGCTTTGTCTCGTTCGTTACGGAGTTTCGTGATGAGTTTTTTCAGGTCTGTTGATACTTCTCTTGGTGCTGATGGTATTCCTTGGAGTGCGAGAGAGTCTGAAGCGATGATTCGGAGTATCGCGTTCTCGTTGGAGAGGAGTGCCCACTTGAGTGCTTCGTAGTCGGGGAGGTGTTGTTCTCGTGCTTTGGTGAACCGTTCAACAAGTTCTGGAAAGTATTCTGGCAAGATGTCTTCTGTTCCGAGTGTTTTTGAGGAGTACTTGTCGAATGCTCCGACGTATTCTTTTACTGCGTTGCGTACTCGTGATGGGATGATTGATGATTGAATTTCTATTCTTGCAAGTCCCGAACCTGTTGGTACAACTATTTTTTTGGTTTCTTGAACGATGATTCCTTCTCTATTAATGATGGGTAAGTACTCCAGTATTCTCGCAAGTGCTCGCAAGAGTACCATTCTTTGATCATGTTCATTGTTAGGATGTCCTTCTTCTACGGTTTTGATAATAACATCCAGTCCTTGAATGTTTTGGGAACCGTTACCTACTTTCGCAAAGAGTTCGTAAAATTCTATCGCGCGATCTTTTGTAGGAAATGCAGAACTAAGAAGAGAACACCTGTCGTCAAAAGAGTAACTCTTCTTGAACACCGAGTGCGCTATCCAGTATCCTTTGTCTGTTGTTCGTAACATCGAATCGTCCCCTCATCCCTATCGAGGAGTAAACAGGTAGAGTTTTTTAAACGTTTGCTATTTCGAGCGTAGTGGGGGTGTTCAAAATCTCGATACTGATGTTCTTCGTCGATCTCCGAGGTATTCGAGCCGTACCCATTGTTTTTTTTGTGTTTTTACGTCTTGGAGTTCTGCTCTATCTCTGATTCTGAGTACGAGGTATTCTTTGTTGTGATATTTTACTGTTTCTCCTTCTTTGAATGGTAGTTGTCTGAAGAGTACGGTGACTCGGTACAGGTTGCTCCCGTCTCGCGCTGTCGTGTGAAGTGATCTTGTTTCGGTGAGTTGTCCTGAAAATTTTTCTTTTATTTTCGTCCCTATTTGTCTTAAGTACTTCTGCGAAGAGAAAAGAAGGTCTGAACCTCCTCGTACTTTTGACGCTTTCGTCACGATGGCTTTGTCGTCACGAATGGTTTGTTCTTCGATCCACGGTAGGATATCTTCGTTCATATCGCGAAGTTGCAAGACTCCTTCAAAGTATTCCTTGTGAGGAAGTGGTTTGACCATGCAGTAGTTGTACTCATTGGCGTTTTTAAGGGTTGCGGAGTGGATAACAGAGAAATGGGTGTGGTGGTGTTATCGCTCTTTTCTCTTATTCAGTGAGTGGTTTCAGAGCTGAAGGTCTTTCATAGTGTACGTTGAATGGTTGTGCTATAGACTGGAGGAGTGTTTCGAGGTACGCATGATGAAACCCATTTCTTGATAGCTCAGGATGGTAGAGTGTAACATTCCACGATGCTGTAGGGAATGGTGGGGTTTCTGTTGTTGTAACGACGATGCTCGCGATATGCGCTTCGGGGTGTATCGTTACAGTTCTCCGCGTTGGGAAGTGGAAGAATGAGCAAACACGTTTCACAAGTCCTTCGAGTGGCACTTTTTTCGTTTCGGCGCGAACGCTCACGTCAAGGTAATACTCTGATATTGTTACATCGCCTGCTGGATGGCTCGGAACTGTTACTCCGAAGAGTGTGTGAAGAAGATAGTTTGATTCCGTGAGCTGGTCTGCAAGTTTTGAAAGGATGGAAGGCACTTGAGAAACTGCCATTTCTCTCGTAGCGTTTCTCAGGTATAACCTACAGCAAGGGTGTATTTCTGGACCGTTAAACTCTCTTGGCTCGCCAGCAGTGATTGCTCCTGTAAGTGTTTCATACTTCTGGAGAAGAATGCCTGCTGAACCTTCTGATACTGGAACAAGCCCTGCAGGAATTCCTACTTTTTCTTCAGCAATTGAAAGAATTTCCGCGAGACTAAAACGTTCATCAATAACATTCATCATGTCAACGTGTTCTCTCATAAGGTGTGCTGGAAAGCGTGGACTGTTGAGTCTTCTGAGTTCTTCGTCTGTTGGTGGAGCATAGAGCGATGATGCACCGTGTTGGTCTTTCGAAGTTCTTGAATGAGTCATACGTTCAGGGAATGGAGAGGGGTTTTTATTCTTTTCCGTTAGACTTATATATTTGTGAAACAGAAGATTCGGTATGGAGTCGGTGTTAGGAAAGAAGTGGAAATTTGCCGTGACGGCATTGACTGTAGGGTTTTTCGTTGTGGGGGTTGGTGGAGTGTATGGTTCTGTCACTCAAGATTTTAAGATTGGAGGGTTTATTATCGCTATTGGTGGTGCGGTGGCAGCTCTCGGAGACGTGATGGGATGATAAGTTTGAATCAAGTATCCATTGTTATACTCGCTGTGAGTCTCATAGTGTTGGCTTTCAAGAAAAGATTTTTCCTCGCGGCGATTCTCGCAATTCTTATGTTGGTTATTGCGTTGGCGTCGAAGTAGTTGTTATTCTTTTATTCTATTACTGGTTCACTACTTTTTTCTTTTATTCCTTTATGCCATCCGAGGTGTTCTGAGAGTCTTGCGTTGATGTGATAGGAATATCCAATGTTTGCGATGAGTAATCCAACAGTGAGCTCTTCGAATCCCCAGCTTCCTCCAAGGAGTTTCCTTGCGAGTTGATAAATTATGTATAGTACAAAAACAGCAAGAATCACAGTGAATGCTCGTTGTGAATTGTTCATCTTATGCTCTCCCCCACAGAATGCTCAACAACCAGAGAACAAGGAGTGCCAGCAAAATGAGCATAATGATGTCAATTGGTTCAATTTTTTTCATAGTGTTCTCTCGAGGAAATGGTCTTTATAAGTTTTTCTCACAAGAACCCGGAACCGTTCCGGTAGAAACTACTCTTCAGTGTCACTCCAGAAACGGTATGACTTCTTCGAGTGATTGTATCGTCGCTGTCGCTATGCGTTTTAGTTCTTCTATTTCTTTTCTTTCTCCTCGCTTATAGTAATGCTCGATGGTTCCTTCTGTTTCTTTGGTTTTGACGAGGAGGAATGTTCCTCCGCCTTGAATGATTGCTTTCGCTACTGCGTGGTCGTTTCCTGAGTCTCCTGCGTAGACGACGTCTCGGTATGTGATGTGGTGACGTATGCAGATGTCGTTGACGCAGGATAGTTTTCCTGCTGATGTTCCTTCAAAATGTTTGACTCCCGTCACTCTTCCATCGTCGTCGTACGTGAGTCTTGCTCCGTGATGTTCTTTAAAGTGCGGCGTGATTCCGTGAATGTCTGAGACTTCAAGAAGTCCTCCGCTGATGAGTGCGAGTCCAGAACTATCGGAACCGTTTAAGTGTTCAAGGAGTTTGTCAAGTCCCAGTACTGGTGTGAGCTTTGTGAGTAGTCTGACAACTTCCGCTTTCGTTCCTCCTCTTCTTCCGAGTTCTTCTGCGAAATTTCCTACTGCTTGAGTGTACGTGAGTATTCCTTGCTGGAACTGGTACACCCATTCAGTGTTTTGCTCGAGGAATTCGTAGTGTGTGGATATTTTGCCGTATGGTGCTTCTTTGATGAGTGTTCCGTCTTGGTCGCTAACGAAGTGTTTCCTGCCCATATTGGAGGGTGTGAGCGGAATGCTTTTAAACTCTTCCGATGGGTGGAGTGGTATGAAGAAAGGGGCTGGAGTGAAAAGTGTTGGAGTGAAGAGCGAGAGTGTGACGAAGAAGCAACTTCAAAAATCATTGCTCGCTCGCGCGTGGAACTTTTTGTGGCATGATGATTCTTGGGCTTCCGTGTTCGCGTTCCTCATCGTATCTATTGTGCTTATTAGGTTCGTCGTGTATCCTGTTCTCGGGTTCGCTCTTGGTTCTTCTCAGCCTGTCGTCGCTGTTATTTCTGAGTCTATGGTTCACGATCGGTCGTTTGATTCGTGGTGGAACGAAACGTTGTGTAAGCAGAGGTTGTCCGAAGAGTATGCGTATCAAAAGGAGTTTTACTCGTCGTGGAATATTACGAAGCAACAATTCGAGGGTTTCACGTTTAAGAATGGTTTTAATAAGGGTGACGTGATAGTGTTAGTATCGCCAAAAAACATAAACGTTGGCGATGTTATCGTCGCGACGAATAATGGAGTGACCGCGTACCCTGTTATTCATCGAGTTGTTTCTGTTCGAGAGAATAGTATTACGACGAATGGCGATAATAATCAGTGTGAGATTTGGGATTTTGAGAGGAGTATCCCGAAGCAGGCAGTGATTGGTAAGGCGTTGTTCAGGATTCCTTATTTGGGCTGGATTAAAGTGCTCGCTGTCGATATCGTTAGTGCATTATTTGGTGGAGGTTAAAGGCGATGAGTGTTTACAATATGGGTGGTGATGTGTAATGTTTTGTAAGAAGTGTGGCGGAATATTAATGCCAAAGGCGGGAGCTCTCGCGTGTTCTAAGTGTGGACTGAAAGCAACTCATGTTCCCTTAAAACTGACCGAGAAGCAGGATCATAAAGACAAGAAAACATTGGAGATTGTTGACGAGAGTGTTGGTCAATCGTTGCCTTTGGGCGACGCGAAGTGTAGAAAGTGCGGTCACGTCAAGGCGCACTTTTGGGATCAGCAAACGAGGAGTGCTGACGAGCCAGCGACGAGGTTTTTCAAGTGTGAAAAGTGTAAGCACACGTGGAGAGATAATGACCGGTGATGGGTCTTTGGTACGTGTATCGGATAAAAAAGTATCAGATAACAACTCATCAGGAAAACAGTTCTCCGTTAAGCTCAAACCGAAGTCTTCTCGTTCGTGCATGATAGGTTGGAAGAATGATGTTCTCGAAGTTGCTGTTCGGTCACCTCCCGAGAAGGGGAAAGCGAATGAAGAATTGCTCGACGTCCTCAAAGAGCATTTCGGTGCGAAGTTCGTTATCGTTCGTGGTTTCTCATCGAGGGAGAAAGTGGTGAGGAGAGTGTGAGAGTTTCCTACCACCACTCATCTCCTTCGATAACTTGTTTTTGTGGAGTGGTTGGTTGTTCTTTTGATTGTTGTTCTCGTGCTCGTTGTCGTGTTGCTCGTTGTTGAATGATGAATTCATTGAGGTAAAAACCTCGTTCTGGATTTTTGACGACCTCTCTGAATTCTTTCCAGTATGCTTCTCCTGGATTGTTGAGTTCTTCTATGGGATCAGCATAGTTCGCCGTCCATGTTGGAGTGGTGAAGTGTTCGACAACTCGCGCAGTGTCTTGCATTATGCGGTAGAGTCCTCGTTGTATCGCTACGGGTTCTGGACTGAATGGTCGTATAGTTATTCCGATGGTTTCGAGGAGTGAGTCTACTTCGTCTTTTGATCGTTGGATGATTGGTTTTCCTTCGTCGCTTTCGTTGAGGTGGAGAAGTGCTCCTGCGACGTATCGTGGAACTTTTGAGAGCGAGTAAAAAAGGCCTTCTTTGGTAACCAATTCTTCTGGGTGGAGTCCTGCCCAGTTGAGTGCTACTCCGTGAAGCATTCTTATTCTTCCGACGGCTCGAGAGACTGTTCTGAGTACTTGTTCTCTCACGTTGAGTGGTGGGAACTCTACATCTCCGTGAACGACGATGCTGTTTTGTACGATACCGAGTGCGTATGGGTTGAAAGCGATGAATGGTTCCCATTCTTTTCTTTGTACGAGGAGAACGTCTATTGGTGTTCCTTCCCATTCGAGTGGTTGGGTGTGAAGTGCTCTTCTTGAATTGTTTTGTTTTGCGAGGTGTTCGTATTGTCCTCGTTCTATTCTGTCGACGATGACTATCGTGTCATAATCGTTTGGTCGTTTGTTGTCGAACGTTGCAGAGCCATAAAGAAGTACGGTGATGTCTTCTCCGAAGAGGTGTTGGAGTTGAGGTACGAAACCATACGATCGTCGTCGAACGTCTGGACGTATTTGGTTTCTTTCAGTGTCTGTTATCTTGCAGCGTTGCAGTATGTTTCCGTACATCAGTTTGAGTTCGTGGTGGAGGTGGAGAGGATTTGCTTTCGGGAAAAAGTCTTGGAGGATGGGCGTTTGTTCGCAAAAAAGAGAGTCTCGCAATGCTGAAGAGATAGGCACTCTACCAGTGAGTATCTCTCTTTCTCTTTCTTCTTGCGTGAGCCGTCCTTCTTTTGGCCAGCAGAGGAGTTGCCTTGCACCACTCATATGAAGGAGTCTGTTTGCGTTGTGGAGTTTGCTTTCGATGTTTCCTTGTTGATGGAAGTATCCGTGTCTGACTGCGCACTCGAGTACTGCGTATTGTCCGATGATGTCTCCTTGGCATTGGCGCACGTGGTGATTTCCGTCTATGGGAAAGTCGAATCCTTGAGAATCGTTGATTTTGTGGAGTGTTGAGGGAGCGAAGCCGAGAAGGTCGAATTCTTTCGTCGTGAAAACGGAGACGGGAACGGTTTCTGACCATTCTGCTCTCCATCGTGCAAGATCGTCTACCGTGTACTCTTTCACGACGTGGTTGACGTATGGTAGTGTAAATCTTCTAATACGTATCAGCCCCCGATAGAGAAAGTTTTGTGATGAGCATTAAAACCTTTCTACAAAAGATATCTCATTCCAAAATCCGCCACCCACTACACACTCCACATTCTCACATTTCCATAGTCTCATCACTTCCACCAATATACTGGAGTATCTATTTCCGTAATGTTTTTAAACCGTCCTGTGTTTCTTCGTCGTTGTGGGATTATGGATGAAGAAAGTAGTGGTTGGTATCGTGGGCTCAATCAGAGGAACGCAAAGACTATTTTTTCTCTTCTTGATACTGCGAGTCCTCTCGTTCAGCAATTGACTGCGCGGGATCGTTTAGAGCAGAGGATAAGGGATGAGGTTTTGAGAGTTGATTTTAAGCCTGTTGAGATTGCTGACTTTTTGGATCATCAAATGAATGTATTGAAGTGTGCTCGGAGGAGTGCGGGGTACTTTTCTGCGGATATCGTGAAGGATTTGGTGTCGTCGCTCGCGTTGACTCATAGTGTTCCTGTCAGATTGGCGTATGATAGAGTCATTTTTAGTGGTCACGCTTTTGAGACTAGGGGGTACGCGTTATTAGCATTGGAAGCAACGTTAGGAGTTGTTGGTCCTTGTGCTACTGCGTTACGTGTAAGAAATAAGGAGAAGCGAACAATGGTTACGGTGACGAGGAATGAGTCTGCAAATAGGGTTCTTTTTGATCTTGAACAATCTGAAGGGTGTGTTGTTGGTGTGAGTGAGAGAGTGTTGGAAGAATTGTATGATGAGTTGGATTGTACTCGTGCGAGGAGAGGTTTACCGCCTATTGCTCAATTGCACGAGCAACCGGAAGACTCGAAAACTGTTTGGTATCGTAGTAAGATGTTCGTAGCTCCTGGGGGAGTGGAAGCGTAGGTTGTTGTACAGTTCAAGTTTTTCATAACCTGTATAAAATTCTTTTTTGTGTCATAACCTTTTTATGCTGGTCGAGTGATCGAAGTGTATGGAGTCGTCTCTCGCTGTAAAGGTTGTGGGTAGTAGTGAAGAATTTTCTCTTCTTCACCATTCTGAACATCGAGCAGTTATTATTTCTCGAGAACGTTTAGAAATGGAAAGGCGTTGGGAGCAGATTCGGAAGAGGGTTGAAGATATTGAGTGTTGTGGTGCTGGTTTGTTTCGGTGTAAGGATTATGAAATATACGTTACTCGTGGAGAAATAGTGAAAGACGACGATGGTAATGAGTATTCGACGATGAGGTATCATATGGTTTTCAGTCCTTCGGGGTCTTCGTGGACTGTTTCAAGAATAGGAATGTGTAGGGAGGGATTGGTGTATCTTGCTCATGCGGAGTGGGAGGGTGGCAAGGTGTTTTCTGATACTATTGAGAACTTTTTGCAGGAGATCGCTCAAGAGATTTCAGAGGTCGTAGAGGGACCTATTGAGGCTTGGTGCAAGAGTCGACCTGATGTTGTTCAGATGTTCAGGGAAGGCAGGTTGGGGGAGAACGTTCGGTTTCCTGTCGTTTCTGGTACAAGGGAACCAGTGAGTATGGGAGTTGATGATAGGGTGTTTGGGAGCGATTCGTATAATTCTACGACTGTTGAAGAAAAAATGTATTCTGATGATGGTTCGTGAACAAACTGCCGGAACCGTTCCGGACTTTTCACGGCAACGCACTTAAAGGGCTAAAAGAAGAAAACTGTATGTCGTTGTTGCTCGTCGTTGATGTTGGCACTGGAGTATGCAGAGTTTCGAAGATTCATTACTCCTCGTTGAATGACCTTCTTGAGGGCGGGAGCGAGGTGGAGAGTTCTGAATCGTTGCCTTTTGACGACTTGCTTATAGTTGACCGCGCTTCGAAAACGGTGATTTCCGGTCAGGGGTTGACGAGTGTTCCGAAGGGGTGGAGGATGGTGCTTCTATGACTGGCGGACTATCTGACACTCATGTTTCCAGATACTTCTCTTTCACCAAGTAAGCAGTTAGTTCTTCGAACACTTTTTTTAGTTCTGGAAAGTTCTTGAGTTGTCGTTCGACGTCTTTCCCCCTGATTTTTTTGTAGTACTCAAGCGTCCATCCTTTCCAGTCTTCTGGGTAGTCGAGGTCGTGGATGTCCGCGTCGAGGTAGTCGACGAGTTTTGCGTACTGGGACTCGGGGGTTTCTTGTCGTTCATACTCTTCGAGGAGTTGTTTCACTCGTGGTGAGAGTATGGGAGGGAGAATGAAGGATGTTCGTTTCGTGGCTTCGTGTTCTCGTTGTTGTTTTTCTTTCAGGTCTTCATTCGGAGTTCTTGGGATGTCTCCAATAAGCAATTCTGGTAGATCGTGGTAGAGTATGAGGTTGAACACTTGTTGATTGTTCAGGTTGTTTCTTGTCGTTGCGAGTAAGTAGTCAGCGATGATGAGCGCGCTCCACGTGTGTTCCGCTGGGCTTTCGTGTCGTTGTTTCTTGCTCGTTCCTACGTGTGCGAATCGTTCTACTGCTTTCAACTTGTGGATCGTTCGGAGTTTGAAGAGTTCATCAAGTTGGTTGTCCATTGGCATCATACAAAGAATCGGAGATAGTATCATCTATAAATGTTTTGGAAAAAAAGAATAAGGAAAGAAAAAAAAAAGAAAAAAAGGGAAAGAACGTTGTTTATCGTTTCTTTCCACCGCTTGACATCTTCCATCCGCCCCATACGAGGAGGATGATGACTATCAAGATGATTGCCCATGTTGTTCCGCTCCATCCGTCACTCGATGCAGTTGTTCCGCCAGCTGGAGTTGTTCCTGCTGGAGCACTTCCTGTTGTTCCAGTTCCTGTTGCAGGAGTTGTTCCTGTTGAACCGGTTCCAGTACTCGTTTCAGTTCCTGCTGTAGGAGTTGTTCCTGTTGTTGGAGTGCTTGTGGATGCGGTTGTTGCTTCCTTGATGGTTTCAATCTTCAAGTCGAAGCTCGTAGCACTTCTGAACGCTGAGAGCGTCAATGAGAGGTCGTTCGTTCCATCGGCGTTCAAGTCCACTTTCTTTGTTTGTCCTTCAGTGATGCTTACCGTTTGTGGGGTGCTCGCTACTTCGAGCGTTACCGTTTTCGTGTCTGCATCTGCTGACTTGTACGTGATGGAGTGGCTTCCAAGGTTTTCTGGCAGGCTGGAAAGTGTTATTTTCTCTCCTACTGCGGTGATTGTCCTCGCCACGCTTGCTCCCACTGTTGTCAGTGTAGAGATTGTTACCGTGCTCGCGCTTGTTGATGCTGTTGATGATCCCCCGCCTGGGCTGGCAGTCAATGCGCTTGGTGCAGGTACTGAGTCAAGCAATGTGTTGTAGTTCGACGTGGTGCAGTAGTTGTACTGGTTGCAAGCAGTTACGTTGTAATAGTATGGTGTTGACGCGTTCAGTCCGCTGAAGTTGAACGTGTGGTTGTATCCGTACGCTGTACTGTTGTATCCGATGTTGAAAGAACTGTTGCTTCCACCGAGGCGGACTGTCGCGTTTGCTGGTCCTCCTGCGGTGATGTTCATCACGACGACGAATCCTGTCGCGTTTGGTCCAGAGGATAGTCCTCTCGCGAGCGTTGGTGCAGTATTATTCGTCCTGATGCTTGTCCAGACACTGTCATTTTGTCTGCTGTTTCCTACAATATCTGTTGCGTTGACTGAAATGTTGTACGCGATGTCTGCGAACGTTCCGTTGCTCGTGTTCCAGAGTGCAGTCCAGTTCGTACTTCCTGTTGTTTGAGCTGCAGGTATTGTTGCTATTGTTGTTCCTGTAGCGTTCATTATTCTGAACGTTACGCTCACAACTGCTGTTGTAGTGTCAGTAACGTTTACGTTGATTAAGTACGTTCCTGAATTGTTCACGCTGCCTGAGGAAACGTTTGTACCAGTTGTTACTGAAGTAACATTGTTTTGTGCTATGACTGGTGCACCGTTATCGATGGTTATGTTATACTCGCTATGGTTCGAGTTTCCTACTGGATCCGCAACCGATATGTTGAGGGTGTAGTTTCCATCATTATATGATCCATTACTTGATTGGAAAAGTATTGACCAGCTCGTTCCACTCACATTGAGTGCTGTGCTGTTAAATAATACGAATCCCGTCAAATTACCAACAGTCATGTTGACTGATGACACATTCGTAGTAACATCACTAATAGTGAAGCTTAAGGTCGCATTTCCGGTGATGTTCGAGTGGTTCGTGTGACTCGAGAATGCATATGTTGGTGCTGTTCTGTCGAACACTATTGCTTGACTGAAGTTTGTCACGTTGAGCGTTCCTGATACCGGATCCGTCGCGTTCATACTAATATTATATCTCCCATCAGTGAGATTGGTACCATTTACTGTTGCATTCCAAAGGTTGATACCTCCTAAGAGTTGTGCTGTCCAGTTTTGGAATACTACTCCTCCTTGAACAACATAAAAGACCACTTTCGTTACTGGAGATGCATAACCAATAGTAAGATTAATATCAAATGTGCTATTTCTCGCACTTACATTGGTAAAGTTTGCTGGACTATTGACAGTTGACAATGCTGGCAACGTATTATCAATGGTAACATTGTACAAGCTTCTGTTCCAGTTTCCTAATGGGTCTGCAACTGACAAGTTAAATGCATACGCTCCATCAGAGAACGTTCCATTATCCGTTCTGAATGTTGCTTCCCAAGTAGTGCCGTTTGTAGTGTTCAACGTAATTGATGCCGCCTGTCCTGTTTGGTTTGTCGAATTGTGAACCGTCAAATTTACCGACGAAACATTCAATAGTAGATCATTAATGGTAAAGTTCAAAGTGACATTTCCACTAATGTTCGAATTGTTCGAGTGACTCACAAGCGAGTGTGCTGGCGCAGTCCTATCGAACAATATTGCTTGCGAAAAGTTTGTAACGTTCAACGTTCTTCCTGCAGAGTCTGTCGCGTTCAAACTAATATTGTATCGTCCATCCGTCAGATTTGTTCCTACAGCGGATGCATTCCATAAGTTTGGTAAAACAAACCGTGCCGTCCAGTTTTGGAATGCTACTCCTCCTTGGAGTATCCAGAAGGTGACATTCTGTACTGTTGAAGCGTTGTTCGTATCATTGATAGTGACGTTGATATCAAACGTACTGTTTCCCGCACTGACATTTGTACTGTTTGCAGGAGAATTTACTACCCAGAGTTTTGGAGGGTTGTGGTCTACAGTTATATTGAATATGGTGAAGTTTCCAGAGCGGTTAAAAGCATTTTCCGTAGGAGAAACATTTGATATATTTGCCCATCCGACTGTTATATTGTAGATTCCATCAGGAAATGTTCCATTGTTAGTAGTCCAATTGAAAACATATGTCGCATACGTTCCGTTACTGTTATATGTGGTGTGCTCAGCGGAAGAATCATTACGGAAACTTAATCTCGCAACAATATTTCCTGTTGAATTTGTAATGTTCGCAGACAAATTGTATGGTGAACTTGTATTAAAACTAAACTGTATAGTTTCATTCACGATAGTATTATTAGAAGGACTGCTGACTGTGAAATCCACAGGAGTGAAAACGAACGCCATCGCGTATATCGACAATAACGCCACCATGATGGCTCCGATGAAAATGGTAAGGTACAGTTTGTTGTTTTTGTTCACTTAAAATCACCCCAATTGGTTGGTAACACTCACAAATGAATGTCAATACCACAAGTTTTCGCGGAGGAGTATTTAAAGTTTTATTACCACTATGAAAGAGAAACTGATAACTTGTGAATGCTTCGGAGTAAGTGTTCCAAGAATGTGGATAAAAAAAGGAACGAAGTGAAGCATATACAAAACGACAAACCGTACAAAGCTATTAAATAGTGTTTTGTGCCAAAATTAGTCATGATGAATAACAACGTACGCCCTATCATTATCGCTGTCGTCGGACCTTCGTGTTCTGGTAAGTCTACTGTCTCTTCGTGGTTGTCGTCTATTCTTCCTGACTCGTTGCACGTCGAGCTTGATGACTTTTTTAAGGATTTGAACAAGCGAATGTTTTTCAGTCACGGTTTTAAGGATATGGATAGGCCTTCGAATCTTCATTTTGATGAACTCTATACTATACTGCGGCGATTAAAGGAAGGTAAGTCTGCGTTGATGCCTCACTATTCGAAGAAGGTCGGGAGGAGGGTGGCTATGATCAAGGTTGAACCGAGACCTATTATTATAGTGGAGGGTTATTTGTTGTTCTATAAGAAGTATCTTGCTGACTTGTGTGACTACAAGATTTTTATGAACATTTCTGAAAAAGTTCAATATGAGAGGAGGGAGACGACGTATCACAGCCCTCCAGAGTACGTGAAAGAGATAGTCATCCCTACGTTCCGAAAGTATGGTGTTCCTGAGAGAAAAATGTGCGACATAGTTGTTGACGCTTCGAAACCATTGCACTCCGTCGAGTACGAAGTTCTCAAACTGTTACAGAAACGTTTTCCTGGAAAGATTAACCCTGTGAAGAGAACGGTGTAGGAGATGGGAAGTAGGAGGTAGAAAGTAGCGAGTAGGAGAGGTAGGGAGTAGAGGGTAGGAAGTAGGTCCACGAGCCACCCACTACAAGCTACCTGCCACCGGCTACCTTGTGAACCCGTCTAGTCTTCGTTGTTTCTTGTCGAATCGTTCGTGGTAGTGTGGTGGGTTGATGAGTTTGTACTCGAATCCCCAGTCTTTGAGCATTTGTTCCGCGTTTCCTGTGATTGCTGGTGCGGCGATGATCCCTCTTATCTTTCCTGTGAGTCCTTTGCTCGCCCTCAATTTTTCTACGTATCGTCGGAGTTGGGTGACTGCTGAGAGTTCCGCGCGTATGCGTTTGCATTCTATGACGGTGAGTACTCCTTGCTTGTCGACTCCAAGGACGTCAATAAATCCGTACACTGTTTGTTCTTCTCGACTAACGGGTACGAATCCTTCTTCTATCATGTGGGGACTTGATGCGAGCATATCGCTCATATCTTTCTCTGTTCCTTTCACGTCGATGGTCGCTCCGTCTTCGAGCTTGTGTGATTGGAACGAGTGAACAATGTGAATCTCCACGTCCATAAAGTCTTTGTTGTCAGGGTTTTTTGAGCGGAGCCACAGTGTTCCATGTTCTATGACGAGTGAGTGTTCTGTTCCCGCTTTCATATAGTTGATAGGATTGTTACCTTCTGGTTGGTGTACGAGGAGTGTTTTGTCGGCTTTCAATAGTATTATTCTGTCTCCTCTTTCGAGGTAACTTTCTGCTTTTCCAGAGTATCGAACGGTGCACCTGCAGAAGAGCATGATGACTTCGTTTCTTTCGAGAGCATCGTGGAAGAGCATTTTATAGTCTTCGTGAGTGAGCATATGAGAAGGAAAAGGGGAACGTTTAAAAAGTTGGTGACTGTTTGAGGGTGAACGATGAGTGAGGAATTTTTAGGGCGATGATGAAAAGACAATCCCTTCGCGTTGGTGTTGTTGTGTTGCTCGCATTGTTAGTGCTTCTCACGCTGGAACGTTTTGGTCCTGATGAGAACAGGCCGCCTATTCTTGATGATTCTTTGAGGGTTGCTCGAGTATTGAACAAGTCTCGAGAGTTCACTTCGGGTATCGAGTTTCAGGGAGTTCTTCCGACGATGAATGATGCTCCAATGACAGTATCATCTCTTATCGGGAAAAAAGTAGTATTGCTCGTTTTTTGGTCTTCTTCTTGTGTTGAGTGTTATCAAAAATGGGAGACTGCCGAGAATTGGCAAAGAGAGTATAATGATTCTGGTCTTTCAGTTATTGGTGTTCACGTTCCAGAGTTCGCATTTCATCGCACTCCAGAGTCTCTGAGTAAAACTCTTGACGATTGGAAGATATCTATTCCTGTAGTTGCAGATGTTGAGGGAAGAACTGCTGAGGTGTACTCTGCAAAAAAATTTCCTTTCTTCGTCGTTCTTGATACTGATGGTTTCATACGATTTACTGGTTCGGGAGCGGAAGGTGCGGGTCTTGCTGAGGAAGTGTTCCGTGGAGTGCTTGTCGAACATGCAGAACTACAGGGCACAAAAACAACTCTTCCTGCGAGAGCTCCAGAGCAAGTAGTGAACCCTTTTGATGCTGCAAAGAGTAAAAACTTGTATCTTGGTTCGGAGTATGGTAGGAAAGATTTTGGTAATCCTCAGGGGTTGCGCCAAGGATTCGTTATGAATTATACGTTGCCAATAACTCCAACAGCGATGAAAGCGTACGTGTCTGGTGAGTGGAGAGCGAACGCTGATAATGTCGAGTTAGAAGGTGTTGCTGGACAATTGTTCGTTGTTTCTGATGCGAGAAAGATTTCGCTCATTGCAGGGAGTAGGGAGAACTCGACGGTTTCTGTCTTCGTTGATGAGATTCTTTCTCATAAGTTTTCGGTGAAAGAGTTTAAAATCTATGACGTTTTAGAGTTACAATCGTATAGTGTTCACGAAGTGCGTCTTGACATAGAAAGTCAAGGAATGTTTTTATATAAGCTCGCACTACAATAAGCACAGTTTCATATTTTCATATTCTCACAATAACATATTCAGATTACTCGCAGTGGCAACAGCAATCAGTGCATGTTTTTTCCATTTTTGACTTTTTTGTTTTTTTCACAGATGGTTTTGTTTTTGTGTTCATATGTTTCACCAGTCTCCGCCACTATCATTTCCTTCGTCATCGTCGAAGGAATCGTTGTTGTTCATTCCGCAACATTCTTTAAACTTTTCTCCACTGCCACAGGGGCATGGATCGTTTGGTTTCGCCATAGAGAACCACCTCTACTATTTTTGGGAGTGAATGGTAGTTTCGATTTATAAATTTGTCGGCGTCTTATAAGAAGAAATCGTATTAGTACTATTTCCTACTGGAAAGGTTTTGATGGTTGAAGTGTTATAAGGAGTATATTCGGAGGTGAATTATACAATGATGTGCCAAAAATGCGGAAAATTGAGCGGGATACTCCTGCTTTTGATAGGTGTAGCTTTGTTATTGGTTGATTTGAAAGTGTGGTCATTCTGGGGAATCCAGTGGTGGTCTGCAGTAATACTCTTGGCAGGCATCGGCCATATTGGTCACAGTGGATGCAAAGATTGCCAAGCGATGTGCAAGAAAAAGTAATGACTCGAAGAAGAAACTAAAAAAAGAACAACACCAAAAAACCATAAAACCAAGGATACAAAAAAAATACACCGCCCATACAACGAAGGGCGCGCTTTTCAACGCTCAAAGGTCTCAAGTCTTTGAGCATTTTTCTTTTTTTTATTCTATTTTTGAGTCATATGTTCCCATTCTCATATTCTCACATTCTCATATTCTCACATTCTCATATTCCCACAATCTCGTATTCTCATATTAGCATATTCTCATATTTTCATAATTTTGTTGTTGTAACAACGTTTTTATACTCTGATGTGGAAGAGTGAATGGTCAAGTTCATTCTTGACGAGGTGGTTAGAAATGGTTTTTTTGAGTAGCGTGAATCTTTGGGCAGTCATTGTTGCTTCACTGTGGAGCATTGCACTGGGTATGTTTTGGTATTCTCCCGTCGGTTTCGGAAAGCGTTGGATGAAACTTTCCGGTATGAAGAAGGGCGATATGCACGGGAAGGGTATGGCGAAGACTCACGTGTTGATGATTGTTTCGACGCTGATATTCTCGTACGTCCTCGCAGTTTTCATTCAATACTCTGGAGCGTCTTCTTTCACAGAAGGAATGATTGCGGGTTTCTGGGTGTGGCTTGGTTTCGTCGCGACGAAGAGTCTTGGTGGAGTATTGTGGGAGAATAAGTCATGGTCCTTGTGGTTGTTGAATGCGGGATACGATCTCTTGTCGCTTCTCGTCGCTGGTGGAATTTTGGCGGTGTGGGCGTAATAACTCACTATTTTTTTTTCTTTTTTATGATGAGTATATTGTTTTCTCTCACTTCTTCTCATTTTTTCTTTCTTACCGCGATAATGATCGCGAATATTCCTGAGAGTAGTATGATGAATCCTATGATGACTATGACTGAGAGCTTGTTGAGCGCAGTGTCGAGTCCGAGGTTGCTGACGACGCTTGGTAGTTCTTCGAGTGCTCTGAGTGATGTTCTGTTATCTTTGATGACTCCGCTTTCTTTTGTTGTTACTCCTTGAGGCGTTCCTAAAGTTGTCGTTTCGGTTGTTGGAGTGCTTGCAGTCGTGTTTGTTGTTGTGTTTCTGCTTGTGGTTGTTGATGAACTCCCGCCACCACCGCCACCGCTTCCTGTTACTACTTGTTGTGAGCTTTCTACTGATTCGCTTACCGTTGTCGTGTTTCCGAACACTCCATAGATGCTGAAGCTCGTCACGTTCGCCCAGATAGTATTTGTCGTCGTGTCGACTCCCGTGTTTGGGAGTGTTGTCCAGTTGTTGAGTGTCGTGTTGTACTTGAATATTCTGAGTGTTGACTCGTTCATTCCTGAGTTGTTGACGAGTGTTTCGTTGTACGTGACGTTGATGAACGCTGTTCCAATGTTCGAGTTCGTTTCGTTATCAACAGTAATATGAATTGTTTTGTTGAGTGCGCGAGTAGTTCCTGGAGTGCTGTTTTCAGTGTTCGTTTCGTATGTTGCGACGAGTATGGTCGCGTTGAAAATGTTTGTCGTCGGAGAAATACTGATGGTCGTATTGGCTGTCGTGTTGAAGAGTGCGCTTGTTCCTTGAGAAAGGTTGACGCTGATATTTCTGAGAGTGGTAACGGTACGTTGTGAGAGTATGATAAAGTTGTGGTTCGTCTTGTTTTGAGTAGTACCGAGCGAGTCATTCGCGTACGCGCTGACGAGGTATGTTCCGTTAGGGTATCCTGTAGTGTTCCACGTTCCAACGTAGAGTCCTGCGTTGAGTGTTGTTGAGAGAGGAATAGCACTCGCGTTTTTCTCGTATCGAACAGAAAGTGTCGTCGTATTGATTCCTGCGCCTTCGTCAGTAGCATTGACTGAAACCGTGAACGTATCTCCTGAAATTCCTGTGCTCGTGTTGACGACGACACTGTTTATCGTCGGAGGAGTAGTATCTATCATTACTGTTCTCGTTCCTGACTGATTGCTATTGCCTGCAGTATCATACGCAACAACATACCATGTGTGAGTTCCTTCTGATAGTATCTTGCTAAACGTGTATGTTGTATTCAGTCCGCTCGAGTTTGTATCGTTAGCAACGTTGTCAATGTATAGTGTAACGTTGCGCAGTTCTCTATCAGTAACATTCGCAGTAAAGTTTATCGTTGACGAAGAAGAATAAGAACTGTTTAAAGGAGTATTCAAAACTATTCCGGGAGTAGTAACATCAACAACAACAGTCCTCGTCAGCGACTGATTGCTATTGCCTGCAGTGTCGTACGCGAGAACATTCCACGTGTGTATTCCTTCCATAAGCGTTCTGATGAAAAGATAGTCGCCGCTCGTTCGGGAATTGTTTGTCTCGTTCGCTACTCCGTCGATGTAGAGGGTTATGTTATTGATTGAAGAATCGGTTGCGGTACTGTTGAAAAGGACAGTGACTGATTGTTGCACTGAATTGTTCGCAGGGGAGTTCAGAACAACTACTGGTGGCGCTCCTGTATCTATGGTGAATAGTCTTGTTCCTGTTTGAGCACTGTTGCCCGCACCATCGTACGCAAGGATGCTCCACGTGTGATTTCCGTCGGTGAGTGTTTTCGTGAATGTGTAATTCGTACTTGTTCCGCTCGTGTTCGTATCGTTTGCTACGCTGTCGAGGTAGAGTGTTACATTGGCAAGATTCGTGTCGCTCACACTGCCGTTGAATGTTATGCTTGATGATATTTTGAGAGTTGTATTTTGCGGGCTGTCAAGACTTGTTGTTGGAGCAGTCGTATCGATAGTGAACGTTCTCGTTCCTGACTGGTTGCTATTCCCCGCAGTGTCGTACGCGAGGATATACCACGTGTGATTTCCTTCTGAGAGAGTTTTTGAAAAGGTGTATGTTCCGTTTGTTCCGCTTGAATTTGTTTCATTCAACACTCCATCAATGTAAACAGTCACATTGTTTATTGCTCTATCAGTAGAAGTAGTCGTGAAGTTTATTGTTGTTGTAGAACTATATGAATTGTTTGACGGACTTACAAGAACTACTTGAGGATTTGTCGAGTCAATAGTGAACGTTCTCGTTCCTGTTTGATTGCTGTTTCCTGCTTTGTCGTACGTGAGGATGTTCCACGTGTGAGTTCCTTCGGGGAGAGTTTTTAAGAATACGTAGGTGGTATTTGTTCCACTCGTGTTTGTTTCGTTCGCTACTCCGTCGATAAAGAGGGTTACATTGTTGAGGTTATTGTCCGATACTGTCGTGTTGAATGTTATGCTCGTCGCTATTCCTATTGAATTGTTTGATGGGTTGTTGAGCGTCGCAGTCGGATTGATGGAGTCTATCGTCACGTTTCGTATGTCACTCACATTCATATTTCCAACAGTGTCGTTCGCGAACACTTTGTAAGAATAATATCCGTCGGAGAGTGATACTTTTGTAGCATTGCACCCGACGGAAACTCCGCTCCCTATTTTGGTCATTGTTTGGTTCGTTCCTGACCATTCAAGAATGCAAGAGCCAATAGCGGTGAACGTGTCAACGACTGAAGTATTAATGGTCGTAGTTGTTGATGATTGGTATGACGCCGTCGTCGGTGTTTGTCCTTGATAACTGATTGCTGGTGGAGCGCTGTCTGTCGTCGTCACAGTATAGTTTCCTATCGAGAACGTGTTGAATCCTGCGGTGTCGAAGCATTGAACGTTCCACGTGTACGTTCCGGGAATGATGGTAATAGTAATATTCGTATTCGTGTTGTTCGTCAATGTTGTTATCGTCGTGTTTGCCGAGAACGTTCCTGAAGCATTGTGGTACAGTGTGCAATTGTAGAGAGAGTTCGACCCTGCTGTTGGTGTGAAATTAAAGTCGACCCTCCCTGCAGTGGTCGTAGAAGCATTTGCAGGAACGTTGAGAGTAACGTTTGGTGCAACATCTTCTGCTGATAGTGTGTAGAATGTACTGTTTGGTTTTTGGTTTTCGTATATTGTTTGTAATTCTTTTTGTTGGAGTGAGTAGTTTAGTATCATGAAAGTTCCTATTGTTCCCATCCACGAACCGCTTGAACCTGCTCCTGTTGTTGTTGCTCCTATCGTCATTATGTTCGTAGTCATATTCGTTATTGTAATGTTATCGCTTGCTGTTTGTGAACCGTTACCCTCGTTCATGTACAGAGAAGTTCTGGTATTATTGCTCTGAACTTTCGTCCATAATCTCCAAGAACCATCATTGACTCCTATGCCGTTGTTTATGAACACATCATTGTTGTGTGTTCCATTGTTGACTCTTGACCATCCTGCGAATAAGTGTGATGACCTTTTTCTTATGCTTGTTGATGGTGTTGCATCACTAGTTTTAGTTTCCGAGAATATATACTGGTCTGTTCCTGTGGCGTTGTTGTTTGCCCAAGCTATGATCGTGTAATTGCTCCAGTTACCAACGAATAAAGTATTAGTCACGTTGACGTTACTTTCTGAGGATGTGAAGTTAAGTGCCGAGTTTGCTATTCCTTCTTTGCTGTTTATGGTGCTTACTGTTGTTCCTGTCGCGTTCGTGCTTGTTGCGGTATGGTCTTTAGGATTTGTCTCATTCATAAAATAAACTAACGAGTATTTACTATCCCAAGCTCCTCCAGTCTTGTTTGATTGGTCTGAAGCTCCAGCACTACCATAATACATATACAGTACTGTATCTACACTCGTATTCACTACCGGTACTTTAACCCAGTACAATAATTGTTTCGTTGATTGACTATAAAACTGTCTCTCTGCTGGAATAACATTACCGTTAGAATCACTAAAACCTATGTCATTACCACTCGCTTGAGGCGTTGTGAAAATGTTGTTAGTCGAGTCATTAATGAATATTTCAAAAGTATAATTAACCATATCTTGATATACCTTGCTCTTATTAATAGTTATGTTTTGTCGGTGAGTGTACGATGCGTACGCAGAAGTAACAGGTCCTGCCCAGTTCGTCGTCCCGTAGTCTGTTGTCTCGTATCCTGCAGCTCCTGTTATTCTCAATGAGCTATCTTCGTACGTTGACAATCCTCGGATTTCGAGGAAGAGCGAGAAGAGGATGACGAGTGTGAGGAGTGAGAGTACGAGAACGAGAGCCCAACTGTTCTTCTTGGCTGACTGTTTTGATGGTGTTGAACGAATGTTTTTTTTCACGCTCTCACCTTTTTGTTCTGTTCTCGTGCAGTGATGAGCTCTTTAAGGTATATGTTTCCTTCGGTGTCTTCTACGAAGCGCAGTACTGTTGAAGAGTTCCAACTTTTTGAGAGCGCGAGCTCTCTCGGGATAGTGACTTTGTATTGCCCATTATTCACTACAACTTTGACCATTTAGTACTATTTTATACCTCTTTTTGGACTACTTTAGTAATATCAGTATTAAATCTTTCGGTTTTAGAACGTAATCTGGCAGAGATAAGAGTGCAACAACCGTTTGAAACACTCGCTACAAAACCACCATTTCCCAAAACAACTAACACCCCGTTTATGAACCTGTATGAAAAAAATTGCGACTCCTCATTTATAAAACTGTCGACGGAACGGCGATATTGAAAAGTCCTCTGCTACCTTTCCGCGAACCTCCTTTCATTCATAGTTTCGAGCGTTACGAGGGTGCAGGACTGTCGTCCTTATCTTGCACTCGCTTTGCTCATGCAAGAGGTCGCTCCTTTCGGGAACGGTTACAAACTCGCAGAGTTTGGAACTACGTTGCACGAAGTGCGACGGCGTAGCTCAATCAGTAATGCGGGTCAAGGTGAGCTTGGTAGCAGAGGCGAAGCGGAGCGAAGTTTTCAATATCGCGGACGGAACAAATGTGGAAATGTGAGACTGCAGAATATGTTGTTTCAAGTACTATCCACATTTTCACATTCTCACAGTAGCATATTCTCACATTCTCATATTCCAGATTACTCGAACGGCACTCCGAAGTAGCTCGTGTTCCATTCTCTTTGTACTCCGAGCATGTCTGGTATTGCGAAGTATGGTGGTTGGTTTCTTCCGAAGTAGCTGAATTCCATTTCTCCCCATTTTCCGAGTCCGTAGACTGGCGTTCCTGCCATTCTCCAAGCTCCTCGTAACGCTTCCACGTCTTGGTGTGCTGGTTCTACGATCATTTGTATTTCTTTACCTTGTTTTTTGAATTCTTTCTTGACGATATTGATGAATTCTCCGACGGGGGCGTTTCCTTCTCCTGGGGTGACGTGTTCGTCGTGGTATCCGAAGTTGTCCGTGACGTGTAAGTGTCCTATAATGTTTTTTTTGGCGAGATTTTCTACGTGTCCTAAGAGCCATCCGTGGAATCTTTCTGTTGTGTCTTCGTGTGTTTCTCCCGGTTTTGGTTGGAAGAATTTTCTCCACATGTTCATGTGTCCTATGTCGAGTGTTGCTCTGATGTGGTCTTCAGCTATTTTTTCTGCTTTTCCTCCTGATACTCCTCTGCCTTTGAGGTACTCTGCCATTTTTTCTCTACCCGCTTCTACGAGTTTGATGATTTCCTCGGGATGACTGCCCCATTGTTCTGGTACGTACGCTTCTGGCGCTATGAAGAGTGGTTTTTTGAGGTGTTTTGCTTGTCCTTCTTCGTACGCGTACAGTGCTGCTCTCGCGAGTGTTTCGGCGCTTCTTTTGATTCCTACTTCTTCTATTGATTTCAGGTTTTGTTGTCCTTCTTCTTGCGTTTTTGCTTGTTTCGCGTACGAGAGTCCTACTTTTTCTTGCCATTGGATGTCTCGTTCCCTGTTTTGTATTTGTTCGTCAAGGAACGCTATTGGTGTTTCGTAGCGTTCGAATGCTTGAACACTTTGCCCATTCTCTACTGCGAATCGGGAAAATATTCTTCTTCGTTCTTCGTCGTTTCCTGCGTTGTTCCACAAGTTTTGATAAAATGTTTTTCTTTCGTCTAACTTGTCTTTTTCTGTTCGTAATCGTGATGCTCCTTCTGAGAATCTCAAACTTTCTGCTTCGTATTGTTCTCGTTGCGCTTCGAAATATTTTCGTATCCAGAGTACTTCTCCTTTGTGTTCTTTTTCGTCTGCGAATTCTGGGTGTTCTTTTCTCACTTCTGCTACTGCTTCTTTGTACGTGAGTTCTCGAAGAATAATTTTTCCTGTTTCTTCGTCTCGTTCGTACCCTTTCACTATTGGTTTCCCTTTCGCGTCGAGAACGTTGTTTCCGTGATCATCTTTTTCGATGATGGGTATTGGTTCGTGGACTTTGAGGTGTCTTGGTATTCCTTGGATGTCTCCCGTGTCGTCTCGCGCTACGAGTATCATTCCTTTTTCGTGCTCTTCTGGGTATCCGAGGAACATCGGTTTTTTTTCTCCGTTCACGGTGATGTACTCTCGGCGTTCGTTGTCTTCTTCGAATGATTGTGATACTGGTCTTGACCATTCTCCTGTGTGGACTACTATTGGTCCTCCACCTGCAGTGTCTGCTGCGAACTCTATTGCTCTTTTGAGTTCTGTCAGTGTTGTTTCTGCTTGTTCGTAACTGAAAGATTTTTGTCCTTGACCTATTCCTGAGAGTCCTGTCATTCCTACCGTTGCGTGAGTGGAGAGTTCTACATTGTTCAACTTCGCTATTTCTTTGATCGCAAACCTTTCTGGTTCTCCGTACATTTCTGGAGTGGTTGATCGTCCTTGCATGCTTCCTTTACCTGCTCCTGTAAATCCGAGTTCTACCTGTGTCGCTCCTTGGCGAATTCTTGCTTTGAGTGCTTGTAACTGGTTGTCGAATGGTGGCGCGCTGATTCCGAATCGCACGTCGGAAATTCCTAAACCTCCAGACTCTGTAGGAACTGTTTCTACCATTCCTGAAGCTGTAGCTCCTGTAGGGAAGTATTCTCGATCCATGCTGTGGAAGTAAGACATAGGTGTTTCACCGTTGTTCGAGTTTAAAAGTGTGGCGGTTTTTGAATGGACTGTGAAAAGTTAGTACACTACCGCTCCCTCTATTCCAAAAAAATCGTTGTCTGTCGTGATGAGTGTTGCGTTGTGTTCTCGTGCTGTTGCGAGGTGGAGTCCGTCAGCAAGTCCGAATTTTCTTCTCGTTTTTCGGAGTTCATTTTTTATGGTTGCTCCTGTTGTACAGGTCGTTATGGTGAGCGAGAGTATTGTCGCTCTACTTTGCATAAATGTGAGGAAGTGTCGAAAATTTTTTTGTTCTCGTTCGAACTTGTCAGCGACTTCTGCTACTGCCATGATGGAGGTGACGAGATTTTCTTGTTCGAGGACGGGTTTGAGTCGGAGTCCTGTTTTCGTTCCTCCGAAATATTCTATCCACGCTGAGCTGTCAACACAGTACGTCATCAAATATCCATCCGGTCAGTGTGCTTGTTCCACCGCAGTCCTTTTGCTTTTCCAAAGAGAGATTTTGAGATATCTGCACGTTCTGAGGCGAGGCTGCTGACGAGAGCATCGTACGTTTCTGCGCCTGTTCGTTCTTTCAGGAGCGTGAGGAGTTGCTTCGTTGATGACGAAATCTGAATGGTCGTGAAGGTCATACTACTATAACTATAGTTACAAGTATAATAATGTTTCGGTTTCACCAGTAGATTCGATTCTGTTTGATTGAGTTCTTTTGGTACTAGTCGTTGTTGGCG
>CAYHWM010000002.1:0-27080 GCA_964359925.1 uncultured Methanosarcinales archaeon | reverse complement strand
TTCGTGTGGTCTCTCGCGTGGGAAGTTCCTTTCAGAGTCGCTAACTACTTATTTGTATCATCGCCACAGCACGGCGTTCTCGTAGTGAAAGACGGCAACGAAGCGTTGTTTGGCGATTTGAAAGCGTTGATTCCTGAAAGGTTCGGAGTACAGTACGTTGATACTACTGACTCGACCGCGGTTACGACTGCTTCTCAAGGATTGGAAAGTTTCACTCTCGTATGCTTGAGTGGAAGTCAAGGCTGTACTGGAGCATTTTCAAGCATCGCATATCCTCAAAAGAAACTCGTCTCTGTAAAACCAACTGAAAAAACCGTGAGTGTGACGACGAAGGCAAGTCAAACTCCTTCATCATTCTCTTACTTGACTTCTTCTCAAGTTATCGGAGCGATATTTTCTCGGAACGAGGAAATGTTCGGTTGTGGTTTGATGAAGTCGTATGATCGTTTGTCGACGATTGCGGAAGTTCAGGGGGGGCGAGTTGGAAAGTTGAAGAATGACCCTGTACTATCTCAAAGAACTTCTTGTGTGAATCAGTATGGTGCTCTCAGCATATCTCTCGGAATCGTGAAAACTTCTGCCGATTCATTGCGTGGAGATCCTCGAGTGTCAGCTGATCAAAATTCTCCATTTGCAAAGCTCTCTCAAAAAATTCCTGATGTTGTTAAGCAGTTAAACAATCAATTGGTGAACTATGGTTGCCCGTCGCTGTACTGATGCTCCCTTGATGGGAATGCTGTCTCGCTCTCGCAGAGGACAGCTCAAAATGTTTGAGAATATTGGTGTGATGATTGTTTTCTTTTTCTTGCTCGCGTTCGGGATGAATTTTTATTTCTCCGTGCAGGAATCATCGCTCAAGAAAGATTTCGCTAAGTTTGAGCAGATGAGAGCTGTGCAGGTAGCGGTTCAGTCTCAGTTTATGCCTGAGCTTGACTGCTCGTACGCAGGTGACATTACTCAGAAGTGTATTGACTTGCAGAAAGCGTTGGCTGTCGCTGGTACGACTCCTGAACGGTTCACTCCGACGTTCGGGTTTGCGAATATTGTTCTGAGTTGGTACGATACAGATTTTACTCTTACTGCGGTGGCTACTCGT
This sequence comes from uncultured Methanosarcinales archaeon, assembly GCA_964359925.1. Lineage (GTDB taxonomy): Archaea > Nanobdellota > Nanobdellia > Woesearchaeales > ARS49 > JACQMS01. The sequence goes on along the minus strand of CAYHWM010000002.1, from coordinate 25,984 downwards.
AAAGTTACTGTTTCTCCCGCCCCTGTTGACCCGTGGGTCTCGGTGACGTTGTATTCTAATCCAAAAAAAGAGAAGGTTGACAATGTTGAGCAAGAATCAAGTTATCAATATTTCGAGCTTCCTCTCGTCGTGTGTGATAGAAATTGTGATCCTTCGATTGGTAGGCATTATTCTTTCGCGTTGTTGAAGGTGAAAGCGTATGATTAATACTGTAAGAATTGTGAAAGGGAAGAGAAGTCAGACGGAGATCGTCGGCCTCGTCATCGTTATGGTTCTCGTCGTGATGGGTATCTTGTTTACGATGACGTTCTTGTTCGTAAAAGAGGACAAAAGTATGGCTGTGGAGTTCGGTGAAGCTGATCTTCCTCAGAGTATGGTTGATGCGTTTCTCAAAATGTCGAGCTTTTCGTGTACTGATAGGACTGTTGATCAAGTGTTGAGAGATTGTGTGACGAGTAGTGGCTCAACGTGTGCTGGTAAGACGATGTGTGAAGTGGTGAAGAGTGATGCTGTAACGTTATTCAAAGATACTCTTGATGCGTGGGGTAACGTGTATATTCTTTCGTTCACGGGAGTAAGTATTACTAAACTTGAGTCGGTGGGAGCTGATAGTCTGCCAAATACTGGCATTTGTAGTTTCGGCGAGTCTCGTCTTGGTTCTCAAGTGAGGAATTTTGGTGGTATTCCTGTTGAGATAACGTTGAGGATTTGCGGGTAGCTTGTGGTTGGTGGCTTGTAGTTGGTAGTTTGTAGCTCGCAGTCCCATTTCCCACAGCCTACTCCCCACTTCCTACTCTTCCACTGGTCACCGGAAAAAATGGAAAATTATTGGTGAGAATAAGAGAGTGGAATTCATCAATTTCTTCTTCCACTGGCCACTGGACATTCTGCCGTGGAGCTTATAAATGGCTGAGTTGGGTGTCTGTGCGATGGAAACGCTTCCTGCAGTAGTGGGTGTGGAAAGTATCGGAAGAAAGATTCATACGTTGCGAGGAGTTCAGGTGATGCTTGACACTGACCTTGCAGAACTGTATGCTGTGGAGACAAAAGTATTAAACCAGGCAGTGAAAAGGAACGGTGAAAGGTTTCCTGAAAAGTTCATGTTTCAAATAACCAGTTCAGAGTTTAACTCTTTAAGGTCACAATTTGTGACCTTGAACAAAGGACGTGGACATAACAAGAAGTATTTACCGTATGCTTTCACTGAACAAGGGGTAGCTATGCTTTCGGGAGTTTTGAAGAGTGATACTGCCATAAAAGTAAGTATTCAAATAATGGACACATTTGTTGCCATAAGAAGATTCATCTCATCAAACGCTCAACTTTTTCAAAGATTAGACGTCGTTGAGAGCAAACAAGTTGATCACGATAGAAAGTTTGTAGAGGTTTTTGATGCTATCCAAAGCAGAAACCTCAAGCTTGAGAAAGGCATTTTCTTTGATGGTCAAGTGTTTGATGCGTACTCGTTCGTTTCAGATATTGTAAGAAGTGCCACTTCGTCGATAGTGTTGATTGATAACTATGTTGATGACTCTGTGTTGACGTTGTTGAGTAAGCGAAAGAAGAACGTGCAAGCAACCATATTCACGAAAGAGATTACCAAACAGTTGTCTCTCGACTCGGAAAAGTATAACTCACAGTATCAAAGCATTGACATAAAAGAGTTTCAACACTCTCACGACAGGTTTCTCATCATTGATGATGACGAAGTGTATCATATCGGAGCATCGTTAAAAGACCTCGGAAAGAAATGGTTTGCGTTCTCAAAATTCAGGAAAGAAGCATTCACGATATTGGAAAGAATAGGGTTGAGGTAACGTTGAGGATTTGCGGGCAGGGTGTTGGTTGTGGTTGGTAGTTTGTAGCTCGTAGTCCCACTTCCTACTCCCCACTTGCCACCTCCCACTTCCTATCTTCCACTGGACACTCATTTGTAGTCACTGGTCAAGTCGCCGTGAAGTATATAAATAAGCGATGCTCTTGTCCTGGTATGAATTCTGAAAACGCTCTTGTCGTGTTTGAAGGTAAGGGTATTCGTCGTCTTTTTCACGATGGTGAATGGTTTTACTCTGTCGTTGATATTGTTGAAGTCCTCTCAGAGAGTCCTACTCCAAGGCAGTATTGGGGGAAGATAAAGGACAGAGAGTTCACAGCACTCCAGTTGTCCCCAGTTTGGGTACAACTGAAATTGCCTTCTTCTGATGGTAAGTACTATGATACTGATTGTGCTACTGTTGAAGCGATGTTTAGGATCATTCAGTCCATACCCTCTCCAAAGGCAGAACCGTTCAAGCTCTGGCTTGCGAGAATAGGGTATGAGAGAGTGCAGGAAATTGGTAATCCTGAGCTTGCTCAAACGCGAATGAAAGAACTCTATCGTGCGAAAGGGTATTCTGATGATTGGATTGAGAAGAGAGTGAGAGGAATCGCGATAAGAAATGAATTGACTGATGAGTGGAAGAAGCGTGATGTGAAAGAAGGGGATCCCCTGCTTCTTATTTCTTGTTCTTCACAGCCAAAATATCACTTCTCACTTCCTGCTCTCCACTGGCCACTGGTCAAGTCGGCGTGGAGCTTATAAATAAGTGATACTCTTGTTCATGGTAGACATTTGGAGTGTGAGTATGGAAAAATCTCTAAACTTAGTTGGTGCAGATGCTATAAAAAGTAGAATTCACACAATAAGAACTGTTCAAGTTATGATTGATGAAGACTTGGCTGAACTTTACAAAGTATCAACAAAACGATTGAATGAACAGGTGAAAAGAAATAGTGAACGTTTTCCTTCAGATTTTATGTTTCAACTAACCGATTCAGAGTTTCAATATTTGAGGTCGCAATTTGCGACCGCAAGTTGGGGTGGCAGAAGAAATCTTCCCTATGCATTCACGGAGCAGGGTGTAGCTATGCTTTCAGGGGTTTTGAAGAGTGATGTTGCTGTACGAATGAGTATTCAGATAATGGGTGCGTTCGTCTCTATGAGACGTTTTATTTCATCGAATGCACAAATATTTCAGAGATTGGACGTTGTAGAGAACAAACAAGTAGAGTATGATAAAAGACTTGATGAAGTTTTTGACGCTATACAAAGTAGAGACTTGAAGCCCGAGAAGGGAATTTTCTTTGATGGTCAGGTATTTGATGCGTACTCGTTCGTTTCAGATATTGTGAGAAGTGCTAACAATTCCATAGTATTAATTGACAACTACGTTGATGATTCAGTGTTGACCCTGTTGAGCAAGAGGAAGAAGAATGTTCAAGCAACCATATTCGCGAAAGAGATAACAAAACAGCTATTACTCGACATAGAAAAGTGTAACTCACAATACCAACACATTGAAGTGAGAGAGTTTCAGCAATCACACGATAGGTTCCTCGTTGTTGATGATACTGAAGTGTACCATATTGGTGCATCGTTGAAAGACCTAGGAAAGAAATGGTTCGCGTTCTCAAAGTTTGATAAAGATGCACTCAAAATACTGGAAAAACTTGGACACAAATAAAGGTATTGACATCCTGTCGACAACCGAAAATGTCTACTCACTACTCTCTACTTTCTAAGTTTCCACGCTTCTGCTACTGCGTTTGCGACGTTGTCGTGTACGTGTTGGTCGAGTACGGAGGGGAGTATGTTCGTCATTGTTGGTTTCGTGCTCGAAGCTATGGCTCGTGATGCTGCGAGTTTCATTTCGTGAGTGATACGTGTTGCTCGTACGGAGAGTGCTCCTTTGAAGATTCCTGGGAATCCTAACGCGTTATTCACTTGATTTGGATAATCGCTTCTACCCGTAGCGACGAGGATTGCTCCTCCAGTCTTCGCATCCTCTGGTGTTATTTCGGGGTTCGGGTTTGCGAGTGCGAAGATGATTGGCTTGTTCATTCGTTTCACGTCATCAATAGTAACACTGTTCGCTCCGCTTAATCCTATCAGTACGTCTGCGTTCGTGAATGTTTCTTCTCGAGTCACGCGCTTTCCTGTGAATACTCCGATCGTTTCTGTTCCTTCACCAATGATGAGCCCTCCAGACCTGTCGAGGATGCGGAGTTCTTTCACGAGTTGTCGTGTTCCTTCTTCTCCTCGCAGTAATCGTGCGACTGCTGTTCCTGCAGCTCCTGCTCCTTGAATGACTATGATGCAGTCTTCCAACTTTTTTCCCGTCACCGAACAAGCGTTTGTAAGTCCTGCGAGTACGACGACTGCTGTTCCGTGCTGGTCATCGTGCATAACGGGAATTCCAAGATTCTGCAATCGTTCTTCTATCTCGAAGCATCGTGGAGCGCTAATATCTTCTAAATTAATTCCTCCGACGCTCGGAGCGAGGAGTTCAACAAATCGTACGATATCATCGCTCTTCGTAGAATTCACGACGAGCGGTATCGCGTCGAGTCCTGCAAACTTTTTGAGCAACGCACATTTTCCTTCCATGACGGGCAGTGCTCCTTCAGGGCCTATGTTTCCCAGTCCTAAGACTGCTGTTCCGTCACTTACAACTGCGATGAGTCTTCCTCTCCATGTTCTGGTGAATGATTCCTCGTGATTTTTTGAAATGGCGAGTGATACTGCTGCGACTCCGGGAGTATATTGCGTACTCAGATCATCTTTTGTTGAGAGTGGAACGACAACACTTGTTGTTAATTTTCCGTGATGTTTCAGAGAATGTTTGAGCGCTTCATCATCGAATGTTGACGTCATCGTTCTACTCCACTCGTACCGTGAGTTCTTCTTCATTGTGGAGTGCGTTCGTGAGTGTTTTCCCGAGAGCGTTATCTTTGCGAATGGAGATGATTCCTTCTCGTGATGCTGCAACCGTGGCGAGTTGCACTCCCTTCAAGTAAATGTAAATGTTTTTTCCCGAGTATCTTGGCTCAACGTGGAACTCTATGCTTTTCTTTGTTTCTTCCGTCGTGTAGGAAAGCAGTGTTCCTTTTTCTCGTTGTACTCCGCCACTTCCGAGTTCTTGGACGTCGAGGCTGATGCCGAGTTCTTCTTCTATTTGTTGTATTCTTTTTCCTTCTTTTCCGATGATCATTCCTATATCTTTTTCAGGTACTCGAATGATTGCTTTACCGTCGCTGATAACTTCTACTTGGACATCTTCTGTGAATCGTTGGAGTGATCGTTCTATTTGTTTTGCGGCGAGCGCTCTCGCTCCTCTTTTTTCTTTCTTTCCTTCGTCTTTGACGGGTACGACGACTGTTTCTTCTCCATAACTGTATATTTCTGCTATCGCTTTGCCTGATTCAAAATCGAGTACTTCGACGACGGGACGGGCGAGGTCTTCTTCTGTCATTCCTGCTGGGACTTTGACTGACATTTGAATACTGAGTGTCTGGTATACTGTTCCGTTTTTGATGAACAACACAGTATCAATGACTTGTGGTATGACTCCGAGTTCTATTCTTCCGAGGAATCGTTGGATGGCGTCTACTGCTTTCGTTGCGTGTAGTACTCCTACCATTCCTACTCCTGAAAGTCTGAGATCCGCAAACAATTCGAAATCTTTCGTGTTACGAATCTCATCGAAAATAGTATAGTCTGGTCGTGAGAGGAGGAGGATGTCGTGCACTTCCTCGGAACTTCCGTGACTGATTGCGAGCTGAGTAATAGTTTCTGGCAGCACCATATCTCGGGGAGCTTCGACCGTCTTGACTATTTTTCCTTGGGCTGCGTACTCTTCAGCGAGTGCTTGCGTGAACGTCGTCTTCCCTTGTCCGGGAGCTCCTGCGATAAGAATTCCTTCTGCACTTGTCTTAATCCTATTTGCTAATTTTTCGGAGAGGTTGTACTCGTCGAGTGTTAACTTTTTGACAGGGCGTACCGCGGTGATTTCCCAACCGTCGCTGAATGGCGGTCGAGTGATGACGATTCGGTAGTTTCCTATCTGTGCTATCGTACTTCCTGGTCGTTCTATTTCGAGGAAGCCATCATCTCTCGCTGTTGATTCTTCGATGATTTCTCTCGAATACGTTTTTATTTCTTCAGCGGTAAGGAGTTCTTCTCGTATCGTGTCGAACGTCCAAGCTCCTGGCTTTCCTCGTTTCCTCATCGGTTGTACTTTTTCTCTGAGGTGGACGCTCATTGTTGTTTCGTCGAAGAATTGTTCTATCTGCATCTTTTTTCCTTGAGCAAGTCGTTCGATGAAGTGAACCGTGATTCCTTGAGCATTCGCTATTTTTTGTTGTAAGTGTCTCGAAGTGACGAATGTCCCTCCTGTTTCGAGTGCGAGGTCTCTGAGTGCTTGGTCGACGAGGAGTAAGTCTTCGGAATCGTGTCGTGGGAGTCTTCTTCCTGCGTATCTGAGAATGATTCCTTTCTCTTTCGTGAGTGCTGATAGTTTTTCGAGCTCGTCGACTCCTATGTTTCCTTGAGCGGTTCCTATTCTCGCTTGAGATTCTAAGTACGCGACGAGCGATTCATGAATGAGAATATCTGCACACTTCAACGTTTTCTCTGTGAGTTGTTTAATGAGTGCTCCATCAACGATGACGGTGTGGTCGGGAATGAGTGTTTCTGAATGCATGAGTTATAGTTCTGATGGGATGTTTATAAAGGTGGTGGGCGACGAGTCTGTTCTAAAAGGTTTACTTTCTTTTGTATCCAAATATGGTGTCGTATGTTTTGTGGTCAACGATATTGAGAACAAAGTCAATAATTTCGACTTCGTTTGATTGAATTGTGTAGATGAGTCTCCAATAATCCGAGAGGTCGATTCTCCAAAGGTTTGTGACTCCGTACTTGTTAATGTAGTGTTGTGGAATGAGTTTTTTCTGTACTTGTTCTCCCTTAAACGGGTCTTGTTTCAACCATCCTTTCACTCGTTCAATAGATCGGAGGATTGATTGGTTGACTGATGACGTGACTCCTCGTTGGAGTTCTTCGTCAACAATTTTTCTTAATGACTCATATTCTTCTGTTGCTTCTTCAGAAAGAATGACGAGTACTTCTTTTCCTTTGAACGTCATACTCTTGTTCCCCGAGCGATAGCATTGTGTAGTTTTGGACTATCATTGTGCGTCCAGAGGAGTCCTTTGTGTCCATCAATGATAAACCCCTTTTCTTCAAGGTACTCGAGGATAACGTTGAGTGTTTGATGCATTACTTGAGTTGGCAGTCGCTTCTTTAACTCTTCTCTACTGATGACAGTTTCTGCTTCTTTCAGAACATTCTCTACCATCAGGACGGTTTTCAAGTTCGGATAGTGGAGTATTTGTTGCATAGAAGTATACTATACTATGTATACAAGTATATAAATTTTATGGTTTATGTTGCTCAGTTTCGGTACTATACACATATGCGAGTGCGTCAATATTGTTGTCGTAAAGTTCAATCATATCAAGGTCTGGTCGTTCAAATATTCGTGCTCCTTTTATGTTATCTCCTTTCAACAGCGATAGTTTAATCTTTTTGTAGTCTTCAACAGAAAGGAAGAAATCAACATCGCCGACTTGACTCTTATTATTATCAGGTTTTCTAATGTAAAGATGTGTATACATAGTTTCAGGCACATCTTCGTGAGGAGGAATAATTATTGGGTTGCTGAGCAGAAAATATTTTTGATCTGGATTGTTTGATTGTATGGTTAATTCTTTTCGTATGCTCGTCAATACTGTATGTTCTTCAGCATAATGGCAAAAGATACCAATATTCCCTGCATTCTTGAGGTATCTTCCAAATGAGTGTTTGCATAATTTGTAACATGCGAAGTGCGTGTATGTTATAGCATCAAATAATTCTTTCTTTGTTTTTATGGGGCTGAACCTGTATGGTTTCATAAAACATCTTTTGAGTATGATAGTTATAAACATTTCCAAAACTTTTATTTTTTCCTTCTGTTACTACAACGTTTCATCTCCTGCCGTCCCACTCTCCACCATCCATAAATCTTATTAACTGTTCTGACTTCCTTTCAGTTATGTTTCCTGTTCGTTTGAAGGTGGTGATGTTGTGCGCGTTTTTCTTCCTCTTGTTCTCCGTCGTCTCTTCCGTTTCTGCTCGTTCTGGTTCTATTCCTCTACTCGCAGTGACTGAGGGTTCTGGCGCGGGTCTCGTCGCGGAATTAGAATTGTCTGTCGTTTCTGGTTCTGGTGAAGTGTTTTTGAATACGTACCCGTTGACGAAGTTGTCTACTCAGTTGTCGTTGCGTGTTGCGGTGGATCAGGCGTGTCAGGAATTGTTGGTTGATTGTTCGAAGAGTGATTTTATGTTTACGATTCGTGCTCCTCCGGGTATTGTTGGTGGTCCGAGCGCGGGTGGCGCGGCGGCGGTTCTCACTGCGGAGGTTGTTGGTAACTTGTCAAGGAAATATTCTTCCATCGTGATGACGGGGACGATAAACACTGGTGGAGTGATTGGTCCCGTGGGGGGGTATGAGGAGAAGATTCAAGCAGCTGCTCGTCAGGGTTTTAAGACTGTTCTCGTTCCGAAGGGAGCGTTACGTGGTAGTAATTTTTCGGTGAATGCTACTGTTAACATTACCGAGGTTGGCACGTTGCGTGACGTTCTCGAGCGTTGGTATGTGTACTCCCCTATTGTTGATTCTCAAACTCTTCTTCTTTCAACGTCGTATGCTGAGGCTATGCGTAGTGTTGCTGAGGACTTGTGCAAAACTGTGGTTGATGTGAACGTAACAAGTAATGCTTCTTCGCTCTTATCTGAGGGTAAGGCGTATAGTGCTGCTTCGTTGTGTTTCCGTTCGAATATAGATCGCGGAACGAAAGAATTGTCAAATGTGTCTGCTGAGAATCGTTCCGCTCTCTTAGCATCTCTTCGTTCAGAGGTGGAGACTTTGGAAAAGAACCTATCTTCAGAACCGAAATTGAAATCGTACGCTGGTATTCAGAGTTTTCTTTCCGTGCAAGAGAGAGTGTCTGAAGCGAAGAGTGATCTTGGTGAGAATTCTTCAAGTCCTGAATCGTTATCATATATTCGTGAGCGTTTGAGAAGTGCTCGCTCGTGGGCGAGTGTTCATGATGGTGGGAAAAAAGTGTTTTCTATCAATGATGCTGTCGTGAATTTTGCGTGTGCTGATAGTATTGAGAGTGCTGAGCAAGTTGTTTCGTATGTTGATAGTTTTGCTCCGGGAGTTCTTCAGAGAACTGGTGCGACGTTGCAGGATGCTGGTGATGATCAACAGCGTGGAGATTTCGTTTTGTGCGTGTTTCGATCGTTGAAGGCGAAGGCTGAGGCGAATGCTCTCTTGTCGCAAGTTGGTGTTGATGATGAAGAAACGATGCGTGATATGTTGAATGACAAGCTTGGTTTCGTGAAGCGTTCACTCATTCGTGCGGTGAATCGTGGTATGTTTCCGACGATAGGGTATAGTTATTACGAGTATGCTTTGACGTTGGAAGAGAGAGATCCGGGACTTTCTTTGTTGTTTTCAGAGTACGCTCTCGAATTTTCAGAGCTCGATAGAGTGTTACAGAAACAAGTTTCATTTCCTAAGTCTCAAGTCTCGTATCCCGAATCTCGCTTCCCGAGCTCTATTTCTTGGGAGTGGTTTGGCGTCGGAGTTCTTGTTGGTGGAGTTGTCGTCATAGTTCTTTCTCGTTTCAGGAAGGGCTCCCTTTCTTCTCCAGTGAGCGTATCTTCTCGTCGTCTTCGTTGAGTTTTCGTGATTGTGTTTTGATGTATGCGTACTCGTTCAAGAGTTGTCGTGCGAGTGTTGTGCTCGTGATGATGACGATGTTTTCATCATTGCGAGTGTACCCGTTCGTTGTCGGGTTTGCACTTCCTGTGATGATTGTTTCGTTGTCGATGATGAACAGTTTGTGGTGTAAGAGTCCTTTCCCTGTGTATTCGTAGAGTGGTCGTTTTGAGAGTGTTGGTCGTTGGTCTCCGGTGAATGTTCCCGTGTCGAGTATTCCTTCGACGGAAATATTCTTTTTGATAATTGCGGTCGCAACGTCGTGGTCGGTGAACGAGTATGCAAGGTATCGAATGTTTTCTTTTGCCTTGTTGAGTTCTTCCAGGACTCGTTGCTTACAAGGTTGTGATGGGCACATCAACGCTTCGATGAGCGTTCCTGAGATGTTGACGGGTGGGAATCGTGGTGGTGCTCGTGAGTGTTTGAGAGCGTTGTACGCTGTTCGATATTGTCTTGCGAGAATGGTTGAGTTGATGATGATGACGAGGTCTCTGTTCTTCGTTTTTGTAGGGTTGTGGGACCCTGTGATGATTGTCGTGGTCGTCGCGCAATACTTGTTGTGGTTCGTCGCGTACTTGCTTCCGTTGATTCCTACTCCTTTGTAGTGTTTGGCGTCGATAATGCTTTCTTTCGGAGGGGTAAAACCTTTGTAGTCGTACAGTGCGCAAACTGCTGTTTTCTGGATGGTGGAGTATGCTTCTTGGCACGCTGTTGACGGACAAATAGTGATGCTGATGCTTCCTTTGTCTGATCGTTCGACGTGTTGTGAGAGACTGTTTGACCCTATGAGGAGTATTCCTATGATGAACAGGATGCTCGCGAGTTTCAACATTCGTTCGTACGGAGAATAAGTCTTTTAATGCGTGGCGGTCGTTCTACCGGAACGGTTACGGATGTCACCACTCTTGAATGTTAAAAACCGAAAGGTTTATATAGGTGGTATGTTCTGTAGTATCTATATTGGGACAGAGAGTAGGGGTTACACATTCATAATCACCTCTTTTTCCCGTTCGCTAAGTTCCTTCGGGATCTGATACGGACGGGTTTATAATCACCTCTTTTTCCCGTGCGAGTCCTTCGGGGTTCGTGCGGGTTTGAATCAACAACAGACAACGGTCTCAAGAAGTATTTTTTGCTGTTTCGCAAGAACCATTTTTGAAAATCGTTACTCTCGCACACCCTGCTACGCAACTGTTCGAGTACGTTTTCCCGTCGTTTCCGCACACCGGATCATATTGTGCCGTGCAGATACAATCAGTATCGGGTATGGATGGAGGGGACGTTATGATTGTCTCTTTCGCACAAGAACTGAGGAGAATGAGTGCCAAAAGTGAAAGAATGATTGTTGTGGGGAGTGCGTTCTTCATTTTATGACTTTGTGCTTCCTGAGTATTTCTTTCATCGTTGTGAAGTCTTCTGATACTTTGTATTCTGCGAGTTCTTCTGGTGGTAATTGTTTGAGTACTCGTAGTGTTATTCTCGAGAGTTCTTGAATGTCTTTGATGATTTGTCCCTCGTCGGCAACGAATACTTCTTCCATCGCTGCTTGGGCTTCCACGGTTGGTTGTTTTCTGAACTTTCCGAGCATGGAGTGAAAGAATGATTTGTGTTCCTTAACGTCTTCATACTCTCCAGCTAATGCTGATTCAGTACTCGTCGTGTCTGGAGCTATGGTTTCTACCTTCTCAGCTCCTGCTTCTGGCGCTTCGTACACGGAAACGTTGTTCGAAAGCTCTGGCTTTTTTGAAGAACCGAACAATCCTCCCATCCAAGAACCTTCACTCTTCTTTCTTTGTTGTAAGTAGGAATCTAATTCCCTGCTGACATCTTGTCTTCGTTCATCCATAAACGGAGAAATGTGCAAGCGTTTAAATAGATTATTGTAGTGGAGGAGATAGAGGGATGTTACTTGTCCGACTCTTTCTTTTCTTGGAGTGATTTCTTTTTTGTCATTCCTAAAAAGTTTTCTTCTGAAACGACGGTCTTCCCTATTTTCTGCTCGAGTTCTTTCCTCGTGTGTTGTGCTATGTCTCCTCCTTCTTTCGCAGTATCCTTCAGTTCTGGCAGTCCTCTTGCATCTTTCACTTTTGTGATATCTGTCGTCGCTTTCTCTCCAATCATCGTGAAAATGAGCTCCCAATCATTCATGTGGTCTCGAAGGTTCTGGTTCGGTTTTTGTAATCCCTTGAATTCTTTGTATTCTTCAACTGTTTTTCCGAATGTTGCTTTGCTTATCTCGTTCGTGAGAATGGCGAACTCTTTGCCTTCTTGAGCTCCCCTCTCTTTCCACTCATCAGTCAACTCGTTACGAATCGCTATTCCTCGAACTCTTTTCTCTATCCATGATTGTGGACGTCCTTTCAGTTCGTAGTATGCTCTTGCTCTATTTTGTGCTAATTCAGGGTTTTCAATCTCTTGTATACGTTCATATCCTACTTTCGCAAGCCAGAGCTTGAAAGGTTCCGCCTTTTGCGAAGGTATTGATTGAATAAGTCTAAACGCTCCTTTGACTGAAACACAGTTTATCTGTTGTTTTCCTCCCGTAGTGCCTACTGAAAGGGGGGTGGCAATTTGCCCCCACCCTTGAGAAAATACTTCATCTCTCCTTCGCATATCCTTCAAATATCCTGCAGGATCTTTAGAATCTGTAAGCACTTCAACAATATCAACAGCAACAAACCACCATTCATCATTAAACCAAACCCTTCGTATCTTCCTGTCTTGAAATACTACAAGAGCGTTTTCTTTCTCAACCATAACACTATCTGAACAGTTACTATTTATAAGTTCCACGCCGACTTGACCAGTGGAAAAATGACCAGTGGGGTATTTAAACTCTAAAAACGGGGTGTCTGCTATTGCATTCATAGTTCTCTACGTCACACACAAGAATATGAAAGAAGCGGAAAAGATAGTTTCACACCTTTTGAAAAAGAAACTTATCGCGTGTGCGAACTTTTTCCCGATACAGAGTCAGTATTGGTGGAAAGGGCGAATTGTGAAGTCGAAAGAAATTGTGACACTTTTGAAAACGAAGAAACAACATTGGAAGAAAGTGGAGTCTGAGATTCAAAGAATTCACTCGTATGAAACTCCGTGCATTATGAAGTTCGATGCCGAAGCGAATTTGTCATATGTTCGTTGGATTGATGCTGAAACAAAGTAATCACGTTACTCATCGAGCAATAGTTTCTTTTCTGAGTGTTTGAGTCTTTTCAATTGGCTTCGTTCAACATCAGTTATGCTCCTGCTTGGCGTAGGTATCTCTTCAGGCAGTGTTCCACCAACGCGTTCGATTGTTCTGCGAACTTCTTTTCCCACAATAAAATGGACTTCAGTGGCTGCATCGGCAGTTACCGTTTTATCTTTCTTTATTTTTTCTTCAGTCTGAGATATTCTAAATAAATTTGCGATCAATTCAGTACTGCTCATAAAATCGAGAATTTTATCCTTTTTCTTCAGCCCTTTCTTTTTATGAATATCATCAACGTTCAATCCACCATACAAACCAATATATCCTGCATTCTGAAAAGTAGCATACTCTTCATTGCTGATAACTCCTGCGTTGTGTGCTGCCTGGGCGAGCATTTGGTTCCATTGTTTTATATCTCCTCTTATTACTAAACGCTTGTTATCTTCATCAAGTTGGTTAAAATAGTCTGCAACTTCTTGTCGTCTTGTTTGAATCGCGAAATAAGTTTGACCCAAAGCGATGACCTCTTTCCGAGGATCGCCATTCTGAACTATTAAATAACAAGCATAACGAGTAAGCATAAAATCAACAACTGGTTTTGAAGTAGCACCGGCTTCTACGATTTTGCTGACCTCAGCAAAATGGTCAACAATACTATGCCCACTATTCTTACAAGCAAGCATTGCTCTTTCTAAAACTTTAGAAAAATTACGCCATTGAACATACTCGAGAACTACTGAAATCTCACGAGCATACCAGAATTCATTACCTCCACTTGAAAGATGTTTTATTGTCTCAAACGGTGCATATTCTTTCGCTATAAGCATACTCATACCAGTAAAACCTCCACACTATGAACAAAAGCATCACTCATTTATAAGCTCCACGCCGACTTGACCAGTGGGGAGTGGCAGAGGGTGTTTCTTCTCGCAAAAGTAGCGGAGATTCGTTGATACTATTCATTGGAAAAAATAGTTACTTCCATGTAAATAATTTTAATGACGGTTCTTCAGTATGTTCTGCAATGTACCAGTAGTATATTGCGATGGTCAGTATGAAAGAAACTGTTGTCCCTCCTAACACCAACCATGCTTGATCAGTAATTATAACAATGAGCGTGAGAAAAAAGGTAAAATGAACAGTAAGAGAATTTACTGTAAAGTTTATTAATTTCTTTCTCTCCCCCGAAGGCAACAGTTTATTTTTCCTCCAGTTGCACAAAAACATTTCCTATACCGAACTCTTCTTTCGTTAGTTTTAACATTCTTTCGCAATCATCAAGTCGCAAAGTTTCTTCTATTCTATCCAAAATACTTAAAAGATTCAAAGAATCAATATATTGTACTGAAAGCTTCTTCTTGAAAGAGATATAGCTTCCCCTTGTAACAACTAAATTCAACTTTCTATTTTCTTTATCTAAAAAAGTGAGAAGCTCTTTTGAAACGTCAGTATTTCGGGATAACAAGTTCATCATAGTCTCATAAAATGTTCCAATAATAGTTGCATAGATATCTCCTTCAACGAGAGTTATGATTCTTTTCAGTTCTGCATCCTCGCCCTTGCCTTTTAGATATTTTAGGTCTTCGAGATTCTTCAAAATTTTACTAAATAGTGGCATAGTATCACCTTCTCTACTTTCCCATTTCTATCTTGACGTGTGCGTCTTTGAGTTGTTGAGTGGTTGGTATTGATGGGCTTCCGTCCATGACTCCTTCTGCTTTCTTGTTTTTTGGGAACGCTATGACTTCTCTGATGTCGTTCGTTCCTGAGAGGAGTGCTACTATTCTGTCGAATCCGATTCCTACTCCTGCGTGGGTTGGTCCTCCGTATTTGTAAGCGTCGAGGAGGAATCCGAATTTTGTTGTTGCTTCTTCTTGTGAGAGTCCTATCATTTTGAAAATTTTGCTTTGGAGTTCTGGGTTCGTAATACGTACGCTACCTGACAACAATTCTGTTCCGTTGAGTGTGAGGTCGTATGTTGACGCATGAACTTTTCCGGGTTCTTTTTCTAAATACTTCAAGTCTTCTTCTCTCGGCATGCAGAATGGGTGGTGTTCAGCGTCCCACGTGTGTGTTTCTTCGTTCCACGAGAAGAGTGGGAAGTCGGTGATCCACGCGAATTTCCAAGTTCCTTGTTTTGACAATTTTTGTTGTTCTGCTATTGCGAGTCTTACTTGTCCGAGTGCAGTGCAAGCTATTTTCCATGATTCTGCTACGAAGAGGAGTATGTCTCCGTTCGTCGCGTGTGTCGTCGTGATGAGTTTTGTTTGTACGTCTGGTGTTAAGTATTTCGTGATGGAACTTTCGAGTGTGTTGTTCGCTACTTTTGCCCATGCGAGTCCTTTGGAGTGATGTGTTTTTGCTACTTCTGTTAATTGTTCTATTTCTGTTCTCGTGAAGCTTCCTCCTTTTGGTACTCGTAAACATTTCACGACTCCGTTGTTTGTTATCGCGTTCGTGAAAACGCTAAACCCTGATGTTTTTGCTATCTCTGTAACGTCTGTTATTGGTAGTTCGAATCGCAGGTCTGGCTTGTCTGTTCCGTACGTGTTCATGGAGTCTTTGTACGTGAGTCTTTGGAATGGTGTCGTGATTGGTTGTCCTGCTTCTTTCCAGAGTGCTGTCATGATTCCTTCGACGAGTGTGTAGATGTCTTCTGGTGTGCAGAAGCTCATTTCGAGGTCGATTTGAGTAAATTCTGGTTGCCTGTCTGCTCGTAGATCTTCATCTCGTAAGCATTTTGCGAGTTGGAAATACCTGTCAAGTCCTGCGACCATGAGTATTTGTTTGTATAATTGTGGGCTTTGTGGTAATGCATAAAACCTTCCGGGGTTTACTCGTGATGGTACGACGTAGTCTCGTGCTCCTTCTGGTGTTGGCTTGATGAGGAGTGGTGTTTCTATCTCGATAAAGTTCTGACTCGAGAGGTAGTTTCGTGCAGCCATTGCGAGTTTGTGTCGTAAAACTAATCGTTGTTGCATGACTGGTCTTCGGAGGTCGAGGTATCGGTACTTGAGTCTTGTTTCTTCTCCTGCGACGATGTCATTGTCGATGGTGATGGGTGGTGTGAGTGCTTCGTTGATGACGGTGAGGTGTTTGATGACGACTTCTATGTCTCCCGTCGCTATTTTTGGGTTTTCGAGTCCTTTTCCTCGGTATCTCACTGTTCCTTCGGCTCTTAGTACCCATTCTCTTCCTAACGTTTCTGCTTTCTTGTGAGCTTCAGCACTCGTCACGGGGTCGAACACTATTTGAGTCATTCCGTAACGATCTCTTAAATCTATGAAGATGACATTGCCGTGATCTCTTCTCGACTGAACCCATCCGCAGAGAGAGACTGTTTTCTTATCGTCACTCTTTCTTAACTCTCCACACGTGTGAGTTCTGAGCATAGAAAAAAGAATGAGCTGGGCGTTTTTAAACGTTTACTTTTCCGCTCCATGGTTTCGTGTTGCGTGGTATGTTATGATGTGTTGTTTTCTGTTTTTCTTATTATTTTTTGTAAGTTTTCGAGGAACTCTTTTGTGTCCGCGAAATAATTAGGGTATGCTTTTTGTAGATCGTTTGTCGCGTCTACTCCTACGAGAACAACGTCGTATTCTTTTTTTCCCTGATTTCTTTTTTCTGCTCTCGAGTAGTCGGTGATTGCTTTTTCTTCTTGTCCTTCGGGGTATCCTGTGATGATGAGTTTCTCTCCCGCAATATCTAATTCGAGGAGGAAGAATTTGAGGTTCGGTTTTTCTTTTGATACTTTCTGGAATACTTGAACTGCTCGTGCCCATCCTTTCATAACTTTTATTACTTGGAGAGTTTCTTCTTTCTCTTTTATTTGAGAGTATAATTCTTTCTCGTTCGTTGGAGTGTTTGGAACGGGTGTTGTTTTTTCTATAATGGCGAATGCTGAACTTACTAATCTGAAGAATTCTTTCCATTCTCTTTGGCCTTCATTCGACTTGATTGCTTGTCTTGTGAAGAAATCAACGGTTTCTATTGCTGTTGCCCATATGTGTTGAAGTTTTGAACGTATTTGTATTTCCGTAAGGAGTCCGTTGTATTCTTTTTTTCCTTCTTTGTCGCTTTGGTATCGGTATATGATGTGAATGCTTCTGTACCCGTCATCTTTTGGGTTTGTTATGTAGTCTTTCTCGTTCACTTTTTTATGTTTCAAATTGCTTTTGAGATACTGTTGTTCATAGAGTTTTTTTGCTTCTTCAACGGTGGGCATAACAATTCTGCATCCTGCGATGTCTTGCATTTGTGATAAGTTCATTGTTGGTTGATTTCCATAATATGATCGTTGTAGTTTTCTCAAGATGGAGGGGAGTCTTTTGAGTCTTTGTACTGCTAATGCTTCTTTATTTATTGCTTCAGAGACTCTTTTTAGTCGTACTTTGAATATGTGCATAGGGTAGCGGTGGATCGCTCTCCAATTGTCAAGTATGTCTATGGCTGTTTCTTTCTCTTCAGGAGTGCTTTCTTCACGAATGAGAGTATTCCCTGCCCAGTCTATTTTCGATTTACTATGCCCTTTCGGTGTTGTCAATTTCATACATTTGCGCAGGTAGTGAAGTATTTAAATCTTTCTTTTGCGCAACACTTTTTGTGAGTGGAACAGCCAATCTGTAATTTAATTTCCTATTTTGCGCAGTTACTCTGTTGTGAATTTTTATCTTTTGCGCGATAGCTTCTTTTCTGAGTGTTGAAGGTTCACGTTTCCACTCCACGGTCTTGTCGCATATTCTATTCTCGTCACTTTTCCTTGTTTGAGTGTGATGAGTGTATTCTTCTCTCTTCCGAATCCTGCGTTGAGGACGATCGTTTTCCCTATTCTTTTCGTTCCGTAGTGTTCGTGAATGTGTCCTCCGATGCAGAGGAGGGGTGCGTACTCGACGATTAAATCGCGAGCGACTTTTGAGCCGTAGTGTCTTCCGAACGCAGGGGATTGTTTGTTCGTGATCTGATCCATACAGAGGTAGGGAACGTCATGGTTGAGGTAGATGATTGGTTGTCGTCGGAGTTTCGCGTTTTTGAAGTGTCGTTCGAGTGGTTGTCTCCAATACTCGTACCCATACGGCACTCCTTTTCTTTCTGGTGCTGACATCACTCCGTTGCCGATGATCGAGAATCCTTTGAATGATCGGTGTGTTCGGAAGCAGTCGTGGACGCGGTTGAGTCCTTTCGCGAGTATCGAGTATAAGTCTTGTTTGGAGAGTGCTGTTTCTTGCATTTTTTTGTCGGTGGTTTTGTAGTCCCAGTTTCCGGGGACGAGGAAGATTGGTTTTTGATAGGTGGAGAGGTGTTCGAGAATTTTTCTTCCCATTGATACATTGTCGTTGATGATGGCTCGTGCTTTCTTTTTTCCGCAATAGTCATACCATTGTTTTTTCTTTTTCGCGTTCGGATGGTTCGCGTTCCACGTCATCGCTCTCCAGATGTATTCTTTCCCTCCATCTTTACACACGTCTCCGGGGAGGATGATGGCGTCGAAGTTGCTAAAAGAAATGGTTGGGAGTTGTCCGTGTAAGTCTCCGATGACGAGAAGTTTGATCTCCTTGTGTTCTTTATGTTTCTTACTGTTCTTATTTTTCTTTTTATTCATCGCCGTTTCTTTCTCGTGCGAACGTTTAAAAATGTTTGTTCACCTTCAACGTAGGTGGATCATCAACTTTCTCGGAACGAGTTTGACGACGCGATAGCAACATTGAATACTTGTGACCGTATCATCGTTGAGGGGAAAAAAGATGTCCGATCTCTCTCATCGCTCGGCGTCCCTCACTCGAAACTGTTGCCGTTGAACGGTGCTCCATTGTACACCATTCTCGACGCTGTTCTTCCACGCTCGAACGTTGCACTTCTCACGGATCTTGATGGCGAGGGAAAGAAACTGCACGCGAAACTGAAGCCCGAGTTGGTGAAGAAGGGTGTGTTCGTTGACGAGAAGTTTCGGGAATTCTTATTCCGAAGAACCCCCGTGAGAGTGATTGAGGGGTTGGAAGGGTTTGTTGAGAAGTTGGAATGATGCATACAAATGACTACTCTGAAGTGGCAATAATAGAAACGTTTATAAAGTGTGTCTTGTACCTTGTAGGAATAGTGTTGTGAGGTTTCAAACTATGACTATAAAAACCGTTGTTCCAAGTGCAAGGTATCATACTGTTGCTCGTAAGGGTTTCGAGAATGTGCAGTTTTCTGATTCTTCAGAAACTTCTTTGGTGTATCCTAAAGGTATTGATTTTGTTTCAAAGATTGATCCTGTGAATCCTTTTACTCTCGAATCGTTGGCGGAGAGTGTTGTTTTCCGTGCTGAAGCCGTAGGAACTCCTGAACAGAAGAGTGCTGAACTGTATCGTAATACTCGTACGACTGCGGTGTACTTGCGTGATGGTGCTGGTACTGTCTTACTTGCTTTTGATGACAGTATTGATGGCAATCTTGTTCTCAGTCTCGCTCAAGAAGGATATAAATTGAACTCTAAAACTCCTTTTGAAGAATTATTGTTGCCTAAAAGCGATGCTCGTGTGAAAGCGTTCCTCGAAAGAGCGAAGAAAAGAACTCATAAAAGTCCTGGGAATTCTTTCAGTTTGAGTCTTCAAGGAGAATACTCGAGGAATAAAACAGTGAAAGATATGCTTGGAGATAGTGCAAAAGTCAACGCTCAATACTTAAGAAAAAGAAACTGTGCTGAAGGATATGTCGGAATAGTTCCTGATACAGCTGTTATTGAGCGAGCAGGAACTGACCATGTTCTCGTTCGCCCTTGTGGTCTCGGTGGCGACGACTACTACTTCATCAACGTCTACGCGGACGACCTATTCAGCAGCGATGGGCGTGCTCGCGGTGTTCGTCGTGTCGGGAAAAATTTTTCTCCATAGGAAATGAAGGTTCGTTTTTTCTTTGTATGGAAAGGTTTTTATTGAGTGTACGCCTTTTCAGTATTTGTCCCAATAGGTTCCATGCCACGCCGGTGGTTAAGACCTCGAGGACTACACGTCCTGTCATCAAGGCAAGAGCTCAACAATCGTTGGCATTGTCATAAAATACAACCGCGACAGCTGGTAACTCTGTAAGGAGCGAACGTTTGAAGTGGTGGTGATAGAAAGAATGGTGTGCAGGTCTACAGAGTTCGCCCTTGTGGTCTCGGTGGCGACGACTACTTCAACATCGACAACGTCTACGCGGGCGACCAATTCAACAACAATGGGCGTGCTCGCGGAATAGTCATCGCTTCGTCAAAGAAGATTGGGACTTCTTTATGAAAACATACAAACATCTTTATGAAAAGCTATGTTCTTGGGAGAACCTTGTTGACGCTTACGAAAAAGCAAGAAAGGGTAAAGGTGGAAATCCTCGAGTGCTGGAGTTTGATAAACACTGGAAGTTTCACCTCGCAAATCTTTACAGGGAATTGAAAACGAAAACATATTCTCCCTCACCGCTCAAAAAATTCTTGCTGAGAGACCCTAAAACGAGAACTATCTGCGTGAGTGATTTTCGTGACAGAATAGTTCACCATTCTCTTGTCAATGTTCTTCAACCAATTTTCGAACCAAGATTTATCTCTGATAGTTATGCTAGTAGGAAAGGTAAAGGAACTCTTCCTGCGTTGAACAGAGCGAAAGTGTTTTTGAGAAAAGTATCAAGAAATGGATCGTTGGTATGTGGCGCACGATGTTCAAATGATGTGAAAGGTTTTGTACTCAAAGCGGACATACGACACTATTTTGAGTGTGTTGACCATTCTGTTCTTCTCAGAATACTATCTGAACGTGTGCTGGATGGTGATGTTCTACAACTTGTAACAACTATTCTTGAAAATTATTCTTCAGAAACTCCTAAAAAAGGGATGCCTCTCGGAAACTGGACGAGCCAGTTTTTCGCGAACGTGTACCTCAACGAACTCGACCAATTCGTAAAACGAGAACTGAAAGTAAAGTATTATGTCAGGTACGTTGATGATTTCATCATGTTTCATGATTCACGAGAAACTCTCAACAGGTACAAAGAGCGTATCGACTGTTTTCTGAAAGAACTCCATCTCGAACTTCATCCGAAAAAATGTTGTATAACACCACTTCAACGGGGTGTTTCATTTCTTGGATTTCGGTTGTTCTACCAGCACACTCTTGTGAGAAGAAGTAACGTGCGAACAATAATGAGAATCTTGAAAAAGGAAATTGCAGAGTGTGGCGGTACTGCTGTCATATTCAACCGTTGGAATGGTTGGTGTGCGTATGCGATGTATGGAAACACGCATACTTTAAGAAGCGAAATTGAATCAGGCATACTGAATTGATGTGGTAAGAACTTTTACGTTGTTTCTTAAAGTTTCTCGTTGTTTCATTGTTTTTTTAGGATAGTCACTGTTCTCCGTTCGTAAGTCTTTTATATACTGAACTGATTATGTGTTTATGATCGAAAACCGTATCAAAACTGTCTTGTTCCTCGGAGTGTTGTCGGGACTCTTGCTTCTCGTCGGTCAGTTGGTTGGTGGTTTTCAGGGGTTGACGTTCGCGTTTGTTATGGCGATAGTGATGAATGTTGGTTCTTTTTTCTTTTCTCACAAGCTTGTGTTGTTGATGTATGGTGCGAAGCCTGCTGATAAGATGACATACGCTCACTTACACTCGATGGTTTCTGATGTTGCTCACCGTGCGAGGGTTCCTGTTCCGAGTGTGTACATTGTTCAGTCTGCTACTCCGAATGCTTTCGCTACTGGTCCTACGCAGAGTAAGGCAGTTATCGCTTTTACAACGGGGATATTGAGCACTCTCAACGATAATGAGTTGCGTGGCGTTACTGCTCACGAGATGTCTCACATTCAGCATCGTGATATGTTGATTACGACGATTGCTGCAACGATTGCGTCAGTTATAGGGTATGTCGCTTTTGCTGCGAGGTGGGCTGCACTGTTTGGCGGTTTTGGTGGCAGGGATAATGAGAGGGGCGGTAACAATATTGTTGGTCTTCTTGTCCTCGTCGTTCTTGTTCCTATTATGGCGACGTTATTACAGCTCGCGATTAGTAGAAGCAGGGAGTATCTTGCTGATGAGAAAGCTGCACGACTCCTCAAAGATAAAGAAGGTTTGGCGAATGCTCTTCTGAAACTCGAAAACGGCGTGGCTCATCATCCTATGCGTAGTGGTTCTGAATCGACGAGTAGTATGTTTATCGTCAACCCGTTCCGCGGTTCTTCACTGCTCACGTTGTTGAGTACGCATCCTTCAACGGAGAGCAGAGTTGCGAGGTTGAAAGAGTTGCGATTCTAAGCTCATCTTTTCTTTATAAACAATTCCTCTCCCCCGTCTTATTTCTTTTTCGCAGTTGTCGTAAGCGTTCCGGTTGTTTGGTGTTTGCGAAGGCTGTCGTTTCGGCGTATCCGTAACCGTTCCGGTGTGACCGTAAGCGTTTCGGTTTTCGTTCCGCAAGACACTTTAAAACAGGAACTTTTGTGGTGTGTATGACTCAACAATCATCATCACTTACGATTGACCTTGTAGGTGCGTTCTTGAAGAAGAGTGCGCAGGTTGGTTTCTTTGTGGGAGTGTTCTATCTTGGAGCGTCGTATCATCAAGAGTTTGCTCGTTGGGAGCGTAACGCGTTGTATCATCATTTGAAAGTTGAAGAAGGATATTTTCCTGATCCTGAGGGTTTGGAGTTTCTCGTGAAAATTAACGAGCGCGGCAATATTGTTCCTTACTTGTATCATCAGTCGAGTGGCACGTCAGTGCCCATAACGAATGCGTTGATGGAGCAGTATGGAAAAAATGGAAACAAAAGCGAGAGGTGAATGAAAATGGGTTATTTGAACATAAACATGGATGGATACAATTCCGAGAATGGAAGCAATGCACGTGGTGGTCACACCCCGTATAGTATGTCGAGGAGTGCCGAGCAAGATTTGAGTAATTGGGCGAAGGTGGGTGTTGGTGTTGTTCGAGCTGCTGAGCGTCTCGTCGTGAACGTTCCAGGAATTCGTGGTAGTGTGAGGCGTACTTGTTGGAAACTGGAAGATATTTTCAGAGGCAGTCCTGCTCCTCTCGTGTCTCAGATGAGGAGGTGTTCTGATTTTGATTGGTTTGTGAAGAAGTTTGATCGTGATGCTCGCGATTTCGGGAACAAGCTTGAGAACGTGACGCACTTGTATGATATGCAAAGTGAGAACTATTTGAAGCATACACAAGCAACAGCGATGGCACGTAAAGAATTTTCCGAATTGGAACAAAAACTTGCCGTGTCAAGGAAGGAGTTTGAAAAGTTTTCTGATGCTCCTGTTGGTGACGTTCCATATGCTCAACTTGATGTGAATGTTCGTACGATGAGAGGTGACTTGTCTGTTGTTGATGCAAGAATTCTTCGTGGTAGACTTCACGAAACTCATGACAGGGGAGTTCTTGAAGAGTATACTGATGCGATGGTTCGTTTCCGTGTAGGGTACGAGAGCAGTCTTGTTCTTCGATCAATGGCTGCGGACATTAACGAGTTGTGGAAAGTTCTTGGTATCACGTCGGATAGTGCTGTGAAAATTTCTAAGACGTTGTACGATATGAGAACTGTCTTGGGCGACGTGGAAGATCGCGCAAAAATAATTTTGCGTACAGAAGCAGTTGATATTGAGTGGAAACACTTGCATAAGGTGGAACTTCCTGCGCTTTCGAAAGGGTCTACTGCTGGTGAGGTGGCCGCGTAAATGCGTCTGTACACGAAGCTGTCTTGCGCTCTCGGAGTGTACGCGATAGCTCTCTCTCCCGTGTATGATCGCGGGAGGGAGGATGCGTTGCGTTCTGCTGCTCAAACGAATGGTAAACCTATAGGAGTGCTTGAAGTTCCTGTCGTAGAGTATGGTGGCGAGCGTTTCGTCGTCGACCCTGGGAGAGGACAGTTGTTTCGCCTTTCGAGAAGAAGCGATACTCTTGATAGCGTTCTCGATACTGCTCGAGCACTGTACGATCGCATCACCCCTGAAGCCCTCAGCTCCCAGTGAGCTATGGGGGCTTCTTTTTTTTCTTTTTTTGTGTCTTGCTGACTGTTGGAAAAGAGTGAACAGGAGTGTTTATATATGACTTTCAGTATAGGAGTAGATAGCTGGAATGCTTCCGAGGTGCGGTATCGCGGTTTCCGTCTTACCGCAACGAAGCGTGCAGCGGAAGAGATGGAAAGAGTTTGTCTTTCTCTCACGAAGTGCAAAGACATACTAATCGACGGATATGATGCTCCAAGAAAGAGGGGCTCTGCTGTCGAAGAACGATGGTTCGACAAGGGAACAAAAACGTACAACGTGGTCGTGGCAAGAACGTTCAACCACTTCTGCAACGAAGAGCTCTACGTCATCATTCACGTGGGGATGTTCACGAAGCACGAAGGAGGAAACGTATGACTGGCATGGATTGTTTGTGTGGGGATGTTGCTGAATATGTGAAAGATATACATTTCAAGAAACACATTCTTTGTGGCTGGAGGTGTCATGCGTGCGGGGAGGAGTATTTGCATCCGGGACAGGCAGGATTCTTATCGAGTCTCAACTCAGTGAAACATTTGTTATCTGGAGAATCTCAAGATGAAGCACGAAGTGGCATCATTAAGGAATTACCAAGAGAGATTCTCGACATTTTCAAATTTTTGAGCGATGACTCTCTCGCGATAACTTTTGATGAAGAGAGCATAGTGATGCGCAGAATAAAACCCTCTTTTACAACGAAGAACTCTGCACATGTTACGAGAAAAAGAGAAACGGCAAAATTGTTTTCTTAGAGTGTTCTCACAAGTTTCAACATCTCCGCCGCTCTCTTCGGGTTTCCTCTCCCAACGGGGAAATAGCAAGGGATGATGTTCGTGGTGAAACCGTTGAACTTTTTACCAAACAGTTTCAGTCGTTGTTGTTTCATACTTTCTTCGTAATACATTCCGAGTTTTATCTTTTGTCCCGTAATGTTTTCGTAGGGGATGAGTCCGAATGTGACGATGTACTTCGGCTTGACGATCGCTATTTCCTTCTCGAGGATGGGGAGGAAGAGCTGTATCTTTTTTGCGTTTGGTAGAGTCGCATCGTCGCCCGTCCACTTGACGATGTTCGTGAAGTAGAATGATTGTTGTTTTAGAAATGTGAGAACGTCGTTCGTGAATTCTAACGACCAAGTTTTTGACGTCTCTATTTTTTTCATCAATGCATCATCAAACATTCCTGCTCTGTGAAATATTCTCCATACTGCTTTCGTTCCGATGAACGGAAATCGCGGTCCTTTCCATTCCTTTCTCGAACTGCTGTTTGCGTACGTTGGATTGATGAAGACAAACATGAATTTTGGACGGTCAATTTTTCCGTTGCCGAGAATAGGTGCGAGATTGTTTTCAGGGAAGTGTTTTTTGTTAATGTCGTTGACGACGTTCCAGAGGTGTTCGAGAGTGGTTGCGGTGCGAATGTTTGATTGTCGTGTCATGGTTTTGAGTGCTCCCAGAGTGTTTGAAAGTAGTGTCTGTAGCTTTGTGCTACGCTTTCGTTTTTGATGAAGACTGCCATCGGTTCTTCTTCTGCTATTCCTATGAGGAGCATGTCTTTGTACGTGGAGAACCAGGAAGGTGTTGTCATCGTTCGTGGCATGAATCGTACGTGTACCGGTTTGTAGTTCTTTTTCAAGTTTCCGAATGTTCTGTTGTTTTCGTTGAATAAGAGTTTTGCAGGTATTCCTACTTTCGCTCTTCGCTCGTGGAAGTAATTGAAGTACGCGTCGAGTTTTTTGTGTAATTGCTTTGACGCTCCGACCATCAAATATTCTCCACCTGCTTTTTTCTTCATTTCTTTGAAATAATTTTCTTGGGCGGTTCTTACTCCTTTCCAGCCTTCATAGATGGATATTCCTTTCACTGCAGGTTTTTGTAGCTGTCGTGCGTTGAGTTGTGGGATGAGTTTGTTGAGGAGGTGTTCTTTTGTGGTGAGGAGTTCTCTTAATTGTTGTGGTGGTGATGCTTCGAAGTTCTTCCTGTTCTTTTTGAGTGAGTAATTGACGAGTCCTTTTCGTATAAGCTTCTCAAGAGTGTCATACACGATGACTCGGTACATTCCCGTCTTCTTAATGAGCGGTCCGGTCGTTGTTGACCCAATTTCGAGGAGTGCGAGGTAGAGTGTTGCCTCGTTCTTGGAGAGTCCGTA
>CAYHWM010000001.1:0-42961 GCA_964359925.1 uncultured Methanosarcinales archaeon | reverse complement strand
GGAAAAGACGTCACCATCTTCAAAGGGAACATAGCATTCCTCAACACTCAAAACTCCTACACGATACCACTCACTGCCACAGCGTGTTACGAGTACGTTACGGAAGCCGGAGGGAACATTTGCATCGACCCAGCACCATTCACGACGAGCAAAAGAGCAAAAAGTTGCACGGCAGGAACAATAACGCTCGGAAGCCAAGGAGCACCAGTAAAAGTTTCGAGCGCCACCGCAGAATCATCACCAGGAAAAACGAGAATAACAATATCAATCTCTAATACTGGAGGAGGAGAAGCATTCAAAAAAGAAACACTACCAAAATGCAACCCCTACAGTTCAGCACGCATAGAATTCTCAGAACAAGACGTCATACTCGTAGAAGAAATCAACATAGGACAACGAGACCTCATAGGAACATGCACAGGATTCATGGAAGGAAAACACGTACGACTACTCAACGGAAAAGGACAACTACGATGCACGTACACTACTACCGAAACAACAGAATTCACAGAACAACTATCAATCAAACTACGATACGGGTACAGAACAAGCATACAAAAAACGATCAACATAGTACCATCGAGAGAGTAGTTTGGAAAACCGAATGTTTATAACTCGTGGCAGGTCTAGACTTTTTTATGGATTCGAAAGCACCTCCCGAAGAAAGGAAGACATTGTTTGAACTTTTAGAAGAGTTCGCTCAAGAAAGTGCTTTTCTTTCTCGTGCCAGTGATGATGAACTATTCTACGATCTTCTCGAAAAACCAAGAAACTATTGGGAAACACTTCTTTATTTGTCACCGGAAGAAAGAGCAGACTTTCAAATTATAATGTTTCAAGACTTTGAAGTAAAAATAACTCCACAAGGAGTTTTCTATAAAGAAAACTGCATCTATGAAGCATCATTACGAGAAGAGTCAACACGAATGAGAAGAGAGAATGAAGCGATAGGACTCGGACATCCTTGGGAAGAGTAAATAACTCGACGAGTCATTATTCTTCACTCCTTCAACATTCTTTATTGTTCCACTACTGCACTTCTAACACGATATGTTTTTTGTCAGGTACGGAGAGCAGTAGTTCTCCTCCTTTCTTAAGATCTAAACTTCTGACAACATTATTATTGAAGTAGATACCCATTCGCTCCCCGGAGAGTTGTACTATCTTTTGTCTTATTTTGAGAGGTCCAGTTCTTAATTCTTCAAGAACTTTCTGCGACGATGACTGTTCAAACTCAAAATAGTCGCACTTCGTACACTGATAACTTACCGCTTTTTGTTGAGCTCCATGCACCGCAACCATTACTTTTCTTATTTCCGACAAACATGTTGGACATTTCATAGTTTCACCCGTTTCGCATTAATGACAAAAAGTATTCCATTCTGCACCTCAAAGAGAAGATAATACTCCCCATTCTCAATTTCGAACTTTTCTCCTTTCTTTCGAGGATTTTTCGTCGTGAAAATAAGTTTAACAACCTTCTCCCATGGAACGTCACTCGCATGATTCTCCAAATAATGTTCAGTTGGTCTTATTTCCGTAAAATATACCACGAAAACACCTTACTACATTAATGTAGTATATTATACTATATAAACTTTTCGGCAAAAAAGTTGAGAAACTATATCGTAAAACATCTTTACTCCTTTAACATTCCTAATGCTTCGTCGATGCGGGAGAGTTCTGAGGAGAGGGCGGACACTTTTTCTTTCTTCGAAGCTGTTGCGGGAAGGGAGTCAACGGTTGGTTGTGGAGTGGAACGGAGTTGAATGTTTCTGTGAGGCAAGAACTCATGAAGTTTTACTAATAATTGTTGGAGTTCTTTCCTCGTTCTCGTGAACTGGTTGAGAACTTTCTTTTTTTCTAAGCGACGTTGTTGAAGTGACCCTTGTTGCCCGAGAAGTTCGAGGAGTATTTTGCTTGAGAGTAATAACTTCTTACGAGCAGAAGCAGGATCATCGAGAGACATATAGAGCGGTTCGTGGCTTACGTGTTCGTGCTTGACCACTTGCTTTTTCGTAGACTTTCCTACTGTGGTCTTGCGAGCGTTTCGTCCAACTCTTCCAAGTTCTTTTCTGCGAGCGACAATTGTTCTTCCCATCGTGCTACTTGTTCCTCCTCTTCCTTGTTCAACTCGGACAATCTCGAGTGCAACGTTTTCGCTTGTTGCAACTTGCTCCTCGCAAGCGCGAGAACGTCCAAGAGGTCATTGTACTCCGTGATTTTTATGAAGACTGGTTTTCTTTCCATTCTGGCGCCTCACCTGTTTTCTCAATAATTTCATCAGCAAACGATAACTTCTTCTCGATGTCAGTCAATTGTGCACTCCACGACGATAACGAGTGCTCCACAGCATCAGAAAGAACATCCAAACGCTTCGCTATAGCAACACTTTCTTCCACCGCTCTTGAAACCGCAGACGCGTGCTCTAACGCTTCTTGGTAGTCATTCACGCTGACGAACAACGGGCCAACAGGTCGACGAGATGAAGAACGAGAAACTTGAGGTGTGGAGGGTAGAGAATCGATAGTAGATTGTGGAGTGGACTGTTGAATTGGAGCAGGAACCGGAGGAGTAGGAACAGGGGGCGATTGCGAAACTTGTTGAGGCGAAGGAACGTCAGGTAACGAGAATCGTTGAAAAACTTCAGAACCCCGAACAGAAGGGATATCACCAAAGAACGAATCACTCGGAGCTTGCGGTGCTTCAGGAAGCTCTGACGATTCTTTCTTTTTCAAAAATCCGAATAGTTCAACCATTTCTTTCCCCTCGTCATAAGGTCTGCGAGAAGCTTAAAAGGTTTTATGACTATCGAACAATAGTGAAATCCTCATTTTTTGGGCGGTTGCCACTGGACATCCTGAAGCAATGTTTATAAACGAACGCCTCTCACGTTCAACCTATGATTACGACCAGATGCATTATCGAAATGGTAGGCGCTCCAAAAGAACACGTTATGGACACTATGGAGAAATTCGTCGAAGGACTCAAGAAAGAGAAAACTATCACTATTATAACGTCAACAATTGCAGAACCAGCGCCCCAAGGAAAATTCTTCTCAACCTATGCAGAAATAGAAGCACGATTCTCAAACGTTCCAGCACTCATAGGATTCTGCTTCGACTCGATGCCATCAAGCATAGAAATAATCGAACCAACAACACTCCAGTTCAAAAGCGAAGAACTCACCAACATGCTCAACGATTTACAAGCGAAACTCCACGCACTCGACATGGACATGAAAATGATGAACGCGAAAAACATCGTGCTCGACAAGAACGGGCTCACCATTTTTAGAAACTTCGTCAAGTACGCACTCCAATCAGGAGGAAAAACGATAGGCGAAATCAGTAATTTGTGCGGTATCATAGAAGACGACCTCCAACCATTCGTAGATGAACTCATCAAAACAAAACAGATCAAGCTAGAAAAAGGGGTATTACAGAATGTCGGAACAACAACTCCACCACGTACTTGAAGCCATCCTGTACGCATCAGGAAAATGGGTTACACAGGAAGAACTCCAGAAACTCTCGAGAACGAGAGACGCTCAAGTGCTTATGGAAGCACTCAACGCGCTCCAACAACGATACAAAGAACAAGGAGGACCAGTACAACTCGAAAACGACGGGGAACGATGGAAACTCAACGTCACGGCACAATTCTTCCCGTATATTAAGAAAGTAGTCACACAAACAGAACTCACAAAATCAGTACTCGAAACACTCGCCATCATCGCAGTACGAATACCTGCGAAACAATCAGACATTATCAAGATACGAACGAATAAAGCGTACGACCACTTAGCATTACTCGAGAACGAAGGATACATCACTCGAAAAAAAGAAGGAAGAACGAAAAGGATAGTACTCGCAGAAAAGTTTTACGATTATTTTGACATTCCAAAAGAGAAATTGGACGGCGCGTTCAACAGAGCACGAGAACTCGAAACGAGCGTCCACGCAACAGAACAACGAGTAGGAGAAAAACTCGAAACGTACGAACGAGTACAAGAAGAACTCAAACAATCAGAAGAAGAAAGAAAAAAAATAGCTGTGAAAACAACAGAAGAACTCAAAGACGACATCGAAGAACTCAAAAAAAGAATAAACGAAACACCAGAAATACTCAACACTCTCCAAACACTACCAGTAGAACCAGAACCAATCCCCGAAGAACCCAAAAAGAAACGAGGAAGACAAACAACGAAGAAAGAAGAAACACCAGTCACTCCTCAACAAGAACCAACAGCAATTGAAGAGAAAACTCCTGAACCAATTCAAGAAGAAACACCAGAAGAACAAGAAGCATCAGCAGTACCTGAAGAGAATTCTAAAAGCGAAGAACGATTAGAAGAAGACACTATAGAAGAAGAAAAAAGAACAACAGAAGAACCTGTACCAGAAAAGGAAACAACACCAGAAGACACCCCTGCACAACAACCATCAACTCTCGAACAACGAACGGGACTGTACGCTCAAGGAATGACCCCTGAAATACAGAAGATTATCGACAAGAAAGCAAACGAACTCATGGGAAAAGAAGAGGAAGAAAAGACGGAAGAAGAACGAGAAGAGTGAAGAAGAGAGCAAAGAGTAATACTCCTCCACTGGACACTACTTTATAGTCACTGGACATTCCGCCACGAAGTATATAAATGAGTGATGCTTTGAGAGGACAATGGTTGAAAAAGAGAACGCGCTTGTTGTTTTTGAAGGAAAAGGAATTCGACGACTGTTCCATAACGGAGAGTGGTGGTATTCAGTTGTAGATATTATCGGAGTACTTACTGAGAGTGCTAATCAAAGAACCTATTGGAAGGTACTTAAACATAGACTTCTTGAGGATGGAAGTGAGGTGGTTACAAAATGTAACCAACTGAAAATGCCTGCTTCTGATGGTAAATACTATGAAACTGATTGTGCGACTGTTGAAACAATGTTCAGAATCATCCAGTCAATACCATCGCCGAAAGCCGAACCGTTCAAACTGTGGCTCGCAAGAGTTGGGCATGATCGTGTTCAAGAAATACAAAACCCTGAACTCGCACAAGACAGAGTAAGAACATACTACGAACTAAAAGGATACCCAAAAGACTGGATAGAAAAACGTTTACGAGGCATAGTAATACGCCAAGAATTAACTGATGAATGGAAAGAGAGAAAAGTTGGAGAAGAAAAAGAGTTTGCTATCCTCACGAACGAGATCAGCAAAGCAACGTTTGGGAAAACAGTTCAGGAATACAAGGAGTTCAAGGGATTGCAGAAGAAGAACGAAAACTTAAGAGACCACATGAATGATTGGGAACTCATCTTCACAATGATAGGAGAAAAAGCAACGACTGACATAACAAAAGTGAGGGATTCTCAAGGTTTTAAAGAGTGTGAAGACTCGGCACGAGTAGGCGGAAGAATAGCACACAATGCAAGATCAGAACTCGAAAGCGAAACAAAGAAATCAATAGTTTCAAACGAGAACTTTCTTGATATGAAAAAAAAGAAAAGAATGGAACACCAATGATCAAACTACAATGCCCACACTGCGGAAACACGATGCTCTACCAACCACAAAAAAACAAGCTCGGAAGAAAAACGTGCGTGTACTGCGGAAAAAGCTACAAAGTGACGGCGGAGAGAGTGCGAGGGTGAACGTGTGTCGCTCTTACCCTACCACGTTTCGTATTGTCGAATGTACTCCCTTTTTGAAATTTTCTTTTTTGAAAGTATTCCTTGCTCAACGAGTCTTTGAAAGTGGTGCCAAGGATCTGTACCCGTTGCGTGGCATACTTCATCTCTGCTTGGGCCACGATGATGGCGTCGTTCAAAATCTCGAAGGTAACAGAAAGCTTTTTTCAAGTTCTTCATCTCGTGAGCCCATAAAGTGCAGTGTTCTTTCGTCACGCATACTAATTCAGCAACTGTTTTCACACTTCCGGAGAGTTCATAAATCCACGGAGCAGGGCCTTGAGCGCCGAGACGTCTTCCTTCCAACGTAAGAATTTTTTGGACGTATTGTGAGACTACTCCGAGATCATTGGCAACTTCCTTTACTTCTTTTCCCTCATCAAACAATGCAACTATTCTTCTTCGTAGTAACTCTGTTTGCATACAAGAATATCTTGGAAGGTTGAGTTTCTGGTACAACCATTCACGTACTGTTCCCTCATACACTCCTACTTTTTCAGCGAGAATTTTTGGGGATGTTCCTTGAAAGTATCCATCAATAACTGCGTTCACTCTCTCATCATCATATCCTCGGCGGTACACGAAACGAACTCCTTCGGGAGTGAACGCTATGGTGACGATGTTTTTCTTTGGGGTGAGAAGTTTCCCGTTTTGAACTCGAGAAAGTGAAGCTCTCAAACTATGAACCATCCCTGCAATGTCGACCTTTTCAGCATCAACAACAGTGTCCCTTTCGGAAGCGAGAAGAATGTTTGCAATTGGTCGAACGTCAGGGGTGTTCTCACAGATTTGTTCGAGTACTTCTTTTCCACTCAAGAATGTTTGTTCTCGAAGGGCGAGAGTGTCTAACGGTTGAGGAACTGTATCGTCTTTCAAAAGGTCTCCGAACTCTTCATCACCATCCTCCCCGATGGGGTGTTCAAACGTGAATGTGTTATTTCCTGCAATGTGACGTTGTCGAAACTTTCCACCATCGAGAAAGTAATCAATGTTTTCGTGCAACTCGGAAAGATTCTGAATGTGCCGTTTTTCAGCATACGTCACAATCTTTTGAGCGAGCTTCTCTCTTCGTGCTGGCGATACTCTCTCATCTGCCAAGAGTACTGTGCGAGTGTAGTGAAGGTACTGTAAATGAGTTTGAGATGAGAGAGTATGTCTTGCCATAACGTATGCAGGATGCAGGATTCGAATATGCGTCAACCTTCGGTTGAAAACAACTTCAAAAACCAACACCTCCAAAAACAAAAACCCACAATGCAGGAAATATCATACGCAATACCATATGCAGGATGCAGGATTCGAACCTGCGTAGGCGCTAAGCCAGTAGATCTTGAGTCTACCCCGTTTGGCCACTCCGGCAACCCTGCGACAACACTTGCATTGATAGACGCTGTTGAGCATCCACAAAACAAGTCAAAAGGTACGTCAAATGCGCACATTTATAAACACTTCCCTCCATAAGAGTGATTATTGATAGTGTTGCACACTACGAAATCAAGCGATAAATCGACTTATTCTGTAGTGTTTTACGGAGTGAAATCAAGTGATTATCAGCGCTCAAAAAACGCGGTTTTCTTCTTTGACCAAAAACTCCAGATAACAGTATCAAAAAACAGATAGAGAAATAAAAAACAAACATGGCTATAGAAATTTTTGCCGTAGGCGGTTACGGAGAAGTAGGAAGAAATATGACTGCTATCAAAGTAGGAGAAGAAGTATTCCTGTTCGATATGGGACTCCATATGCCGAACTACATTAAGTACACCGAAGAAGAAGCAACAGAGTTGAAAACTCACACGAGAGAAGAACTCAGAAAAGTAAAAGCGATACCTGACGACACGCTCATCTCAGACTGGAAAAGCAAAGTGAAAGCGATCATAACGACTCACGCACACCTCGACCATATAGGAGCGATACCATACCTTGCAGAACAGTACGACGCACCAATTTATTGCACCCCATTCACTGGAGAAGTACTCAGCGCAATCGTAAAAGACCAGAAGAGAAAGATGCCTAACAGGATTCGGACAATGCACCCTAACAGTAGTATGAGAATCACTCCGAACACGGAACTCGAATTCATCAGTATTACACACTCAACGCCTCAAAGCGTCATAGCAGTATTACACACGAAAGAAGGAATCGTAGCGTACACGAACGACTTCAAACTCGACAACGATCCAATCCTCGGACAAAAACCTAACTACAAAGGAATGGAAAAAATCGCAGAGAAAGGAGTGGCTGTTGCTATTCTTGACACGCTGTATGCGGACGATGAGAGAAAAACGCCTTCAGAACTCGTAGCGAGAGAAATGCTGAGAGATGTACTCTTGAACGTGAACAACAAAGGTAAAGCAATACTCGTCACGACATTCTCCTCACACATAGCGAGAATCAAAAGCATCGTCGAATTCTCAAAAAAACTCGGAAGGAAACCAGTCATTATTGGACGCTCCCTCGCAAAATACTTAGAAGCTGCAGACAATGCAGGAATTATTCACTTCGCAAACGACGTTCAAGTCATCAAGTATGCAAGCCAAGCGCGACGAGAAATAAGCAACTTGATGAAGAAAGGAATACATAAATACGTGCTCATCACGACAGGACACCAAGGAGAACCACGAGCAGTACTCTCAAAAATGGCAGACGGCATCCTCCCCTTCCCGTTCGGAAAAGAAGACCACGTCATCTTCTCGTGCAACGTTATACCAACAGACATTAACAAACACCTGAGAGAAAAACTCGAAGAAAAATTAAGAGTTCGAGGAATACGGCTCTTCAAAGGAATACACGTATCAGGTCACGGGGGAAGAGAAGACATGAGAGATTTGATTCACTACCTCAAACCACGAAACGTGATACCAGCACATAGCGACAAGAAAGTCATCGACGCGTTCTGCAACCTTGCAGAATCACTCGGGTACCAACGAGGTAGAACGTTACACCCATTACTCGAAGGACAAAAAGTGACGATACAGGGAATAACAAAGTAATAAAACAACTTTTAGGAGACCGACAAGGATCGACCAAAGTCTTTTAAAGAGATTTGAATGGTTCACCACCTATGACGAAACCAGTACAATCGTGGTGGGATCAAGTAGGAGTCGTTACAGAAAACTCTCCAGAAGCACTCGCACTCTCCAAAGAAGGAAGATTCGGAACAGAACTCTCCGATGGAAGAGTACGACTATCATTACTCGAAGCTTTCTACCTTGTCGAGAAAGAAAAAATAGTAGTACTTGATGGGAAAAACAAAAAATTGTCATTGCACGAATTGAGGAAAAAATGCTCCCGTCAAGATCACGATTTCGTTAACCACTCAGCAGTCTTCACCGACTTACGATCAAGAGGTTTCACCGTGAAGACAGCACTCAAATTCGGAGGAAACTTCAGAGTATACGACAGAGGAACAACCCCTGGTGCTGAGCACTCAAAATGGGTAGTCTTCGTCGTACGAGAAGGATCCACATTCTCATGGCACGAGTACTCCGCAAAGAATCGAGTAGCACACTCCACGAAGAAAAGACTACTCATAGCAGTCGTTGACGACGAAGGAAGCGTAAGCTACTGGGAATCAAGATGGATGAAGTTGTAAACGTGGGGAGTAGCCAGTAGGGAGTGGGAGGTAGGAAGTGGAAGGTAGAAGGTGGGAAGTAGAAACCTACGAGCTACAAACCACAAACTACCTACTACAAGCTACAAGACCACCAACTACCATTTGAGTAACTAAATCTATATAAACAAATAATTGTTCTCTTCACAGTATGGGGATTGACTATCGAGAAGTTATTCTTGCATTCGTGAAGAGGAACGGGTACGCATTCCCTTCAGACGTTATGAAAGAGTTAAAAAAAGACTCTATGATTTCTTCCGCGATGCTCTCAGAAATGGCATCTCGAGGAATGGTGAAGATTTCTTCTTTGAAAGTCGGTTCTTCACCAGTATATTATGACCCTCAGAATCCTGGAATTCTTGAGCGTTTTGTTGACTCGTTGAAGCGTCCAGAACAGGAAGTAATAGCTTTGTTGAAGTCTTCCAGTATTCTTCGCGATAACACGCTCTCACCGCTTGCGAGAGTTGCGTTGCGTTCCGTGAAAGATTTTGCGATACCATTAGACGTGACTATTGGTGAAGAGAAAGAAGTGTTTTGGCGATGGTTCTTATTGTCTGATGTTGATGCAGAAAGAGCCATTCGTTTATTGTTAGACCCTCCCGTCGTAGAGTCGCCACCGGAAATTTTGGAAGTATCTCCTGAAGTGAAAAAAGCTCGCGCGCGAAAAGTGAAAGAGTCCCAAAAAGTTCTGCCAGCAATAGTGAAACCTGTCATTCCCGCGCTTTCTTCTTCCGAGTCCTCTTCAGAGATTGTTGCTGAAAAGAAGGAGAAAAAAGATCCTGCAACGAAATCGTCTGAGAAGATGGGCGGTTTCGCGAGTGCTGTTCGCTCATTC
Organism: uncultured Methanosarcinales archaeon; assembly: GCA_964359925.1. GTDB lineage: Archaea > Nanobdellota > Nanobdellia > Woesearchaeales > ARS49 > JACQMS01. The sequence goes on along the minus strand of CAYHWM010000001.1, from coordinate 32,829 downwards.
TTCTCGTCGCAAAATATTGAAGTGACAGATTGGAACGTAGTAAAGGAAGGAAAAGAGTTTGACATCGTCATTCGAGTTCCTTCACCCGTCGGTCCCGTATTGATGTACTGTCGTGCGAAAGACAAGAAAAAAATACTTGATGCAGATTTGAGTAGTGCAGTCGTCGATGGACAAGTACGAAGACTACCTGTTCTCTTCTTAACGTCAGGAACTCTCGGAAAAGACGGCGATTCTTTATTAGAGAAGAAATTTAAAGGGTTAACGTTCAAAACGTTGTGAAAGGAGTGAATATTCTATGGGAGTAAAAATATTTGACATCGTACCTGCTCGAGAGGTTTCTTGGAAAGAATTAGAGGGGAAAGTGTTCGCTGTCGATGCTTCGTTGTTCCTGTACCAATTCTTAAGCTCTATTCGCCAACGTGACGGTTCTTTGTTGACTGACTCGAAGGGCCAAGTGACATCGCACCTTGTAGGACTTTTTTCAAGAACGACTCACTGGTTGGAGCACGGGATGAAACCAGTATTCGTGTTCGACGGTCCTCCGCCGGCGTTGAAGAGGAAAGTTATTGAGGAACGATCTCGCTCGAAAGAAGAAGCAACAAAAAAGTACGAGACCGCGCGTATTGAGGGTGATGTGGAAGAGATGAGAAAGTTCGCTTCCAGAACGTCAAAATTGACGAAAGAAATGATCGCTGAATCGAAAGAGCTGTTGCAATCATTAGGACTTCCCATCGTGCAAGCACCGTCGGAAGGAGAAGCGCAAGCCGCATTCTTAAACTCGAGAGGAGACGCGTGGGCAGTAGCATCGCAAGACGCAGATTGTTTGTTATTCGGAGCGGAACGACTCGTTCGTAATCTTGCTGTTGCTGGGAAAAGAAAAATGAAAGGAAAATTATCGTACGAGACGGTCTCGCCAGAATTGCTCCTCTTGAAAGACGTTCTCGAAACACTCGGAGTTGATCGTGACGGACTCATCGCGTTATCAATGCTTGTCGGAACTGATTACGCCCCCTCGGGAGTTCGAGGTATTGGTTCGAAGACTGCTTTGAAAACCGTCAAACAATTCGGAAACGACAGAGAATCATTATTCAAGAGTGTGAAGTGGGAAGAGCACTGCACGACTCCATGGCAAGAAGTATTTTCTGCATTCAAGAACGTTCCCGTCACGAGCGACTACGCACTCCAGTTCAAATCTATCAACATCGCAGGAGTACAAGACTTGCTCGTGGGAAGACACGAATTTTCTGAAGAACGAGTGTTGTCTTCGTTGAAGAAACTCGGAGCCGGAGCTTCACAGAAAGGTTTAGGAGAGTTTTTATAAACAGTATTTTCGTATCACTACCACTATGCGCGCGCTTCACAAACTCTTAGAGAAAACGTTGACGAAGAAAGAGTTATCTCTTCTTCCCGCAAGTTTTGACACTATCGGAGCCATTGCCATTCTTGACGTTCCCAAAGAATTGAAGAAGAAAGAAAAGAAGATTGGTAAGGTTGTTCTCGAAGAGTTCAAGCATATCACGACCGTCGCTACTCGTGCAGGAGTTCATACAGGAGAGTTCAGGACGAGAAAAGTAAGAATTCTTGCAGGTACTCGGACGAAAACAACAACGTGCAGAGAATCAGGAGTTGATTTACGATTGAATGTTGAAACGTGCTACTTCTCTCCACGATTCGGAACGGAACGATTACGTATCGCTTCACTCGTGAAAGAGGAAGAGACTGTTCTCGTGATGTTTTCTGGTGTCGGTCCTTTCCCTCTTGTCATTTCTAAAAATGCCTCGCCGAAGAGTGTCGTTGGAGTTGAGAAGAATCCTGCGTGTCACGAGTTCGCTTTAGAAAACAAAGTGTTGAATCGGAGAGCGGGAGAAAAGATAGAGTTTTATTGCGGCGACGTGAATGACATCGTTCCCGTGATCGGTTCGAAATTCGATCGCGTCGTGATGCCGTTGCCTGCGTCATCGTTCGAGTTCGTTCCACTCGCAATTCACGTTCTCAAGAAAGGGGGATGGTTACACGTGTACGCGTTCGCACGACCTGAAGAGTTTAACGCTACGAAGGAAGCATTGGTAACGTTGTGCAAAGAACAGAAGAGGAAATGTTCAGACCTTTCTATCACGAAATGTGGAGAGAAATCTCCAGGAGTGTTCAGAGTGTGCGTGGATACAAAAATAGTTTGAGCGGAGTCTATTCTTTTCTTACTGCTTGAACGACTCCTTCAAACCGCTCGTGCTCGAACTCGAGTCCTAACGTTTCGTACGCTTGAGGGGGTATTCCTATGTTGGCGACGTAGATCGTTCCTGCGAACTCTTCATCAAGACCTTCTTTTACAAGTCCGAGACAGAGCGTCGCTGTTGCTTTCATGTGAGGCTGTCTCAGAAGTCCTGTTTTGAGCTCGTACCCCGTAGGCACGTCGATGCTGAGGACTGGCTTTTGTCGTAAGTTGACGAGCCCGATAAGCAGTTCTACCATTCCTTTCGGGTTACCGTGCAAGTCGTATCCTACAAGTCCGTCAATAACGAGGTCTGATTGTTGAAGCGCTCCATCAACCTGTTGATACGTGAGAAATGAAACGTTCATACTTTGCAAAATAGTCTTCTGAAGAACCCCTAAAGGAGTTGTAGGCTCTTCAGCGAGGAACACGCAAACATTCTGCCCAGTTGAAAGCAAATGCTTCGTCGCGATAATAGCATCAACACCATTCTTTCCCGCACCCGCGAGAACGAGAACGTTCTTTTTACCCTGAAGAAGCTCCCTCGAAAGAAAAGCAGTATGAAGACCTGCGAGTTCAGAAAGTGAAGAGTCAGAAAGATGATACTTCTCTTTGAGGAGTCCTTCGAGTTTGACTGTTTCGTTGTAGCCTACAATCGGGACAAAAAGGGAGTTCATACGGTGAAGAAACGGGTCGTTCTATTTAAGCTTTTCAGAATTCTACTTTCACGTCTTCACGCTCAGAAGCATTCGCTTCGAAAAGAACAAAAGACTCAGTGAGACCCATATTCTTCGCGACGATGTTTGCGGGAAATTGCTTGATACGCACGTTGAACGTCGTCACTCCATCATTGTAGAACTCTCTCCTATCAGAAAGCTCATTCTCAATGCCACTAATCCTTTCTTGAAGATGCTTAAAATTCGCAGACGCTTGAAGCTGAGGATAATTCTCAGCAACAGCAAAAATAGTCTTAAGAGCCGCACTAATCGTATCGCTCGCTTTCGCCTTTTCTTGAACAGTCTTCGCCTTCATCCAAGAACTACGAGCTTCCGTAAGCTCAGTAAGAGTTCCACGCTCGCGCTTCATATACCCTTTGACAGTATCGATGAGTTTTGGTAGCTCGTCGTGACGCTGCTTGAGAAGTACGTCGATGTTAGCGAGTGCTTTCGGGATGTCAGCTTTGAGAGCTACGAATGCGTTGTACGTTCCAACATACCAAGCTATAAGAATTCCTACGACGAGAACTATTGCGACAATGATAATAATGATGAGTCCTATCGCCATACAGTTTTATAGGCGTGCGCATTCTTAAAACTTTCTATACTGCGATATACTATAATATTCCGAGTTGCAAGAACAAAGCGAAGAGCCCACCTATAAGAAGTGCAGAACCACCAAACAAACCACCATACACGATCCAAGCATACTTTCTGAGAACTTTGTTCTCGGTCGTGTCAGAAATGTAGTAAGGCACTCCTTTGCCCTTTTGAATCATAATATCATCAGAGTTCTTTTGCCCCGTCGAGTCCTCAACGTGAGGATTGTCCCCAGCAGTTCCAATAATGAAAGCTGGATCTCCAGGTTCAAAGACTTTTTCTTCAAACTTGAGCGATCGCGAAGACCCGAGAAATCCAGTGGATGACACGCCTTTGCTCTTGCAAAATTGTTGAATGTTAGAAGGAATCGTTTTGAACATTCCCGATTGGTACGTGTAATCTGCAGGTATGTCAATAGTTGCGTCTGAAGGGTCGACGAGCACTGTTCCTGTAGAGTCTTCGACGTAGAAAGGAGTGCCGTCTTTTCCTTCGAGGATGGTCACCCATCGTGATCTTTTTCCGCTACTTCTTAATTCTTGAACTTCGAAAGAGTAATACACACACGTTTTACCAGTAAGCGGAGAAGTGAGCGACTTGATGAACCTTTTTGATATCTTCCCTTGAATCTCGACGAACCCCATAGCGATTCCTCGAATCTTACTCGTAGGAGTGTTTTCGATAAGCCGTTTAATCCTCCACTGAGATAAACCAAGAATGATTAAAACGACTCCAAACATGAGTAATGCCATAGCAACGCCGAACAAGTCATCCGAACTCATACGTCAAGAACGGCGAGCTCTTTTTATTAACGTGTCGGTTTGAGAAGATTAGTCATTATCCACTCTTGGAGCGAGAATAAAGTCGAGGGAGATTTTGTCGAGCGTTTTGTACTCGAGTTTAAGTGGATAGTTCGTGTCGAGCTTAATCGTGACAGTGTCTGAGAGTTTTGCTCCCTGAGCCATCTTCTTCAAGTATTCGATGGCATATTTCGATTTTGTTTTACCCTCGACGGTTGTTACTTTGACGTTTTCACCTTCAGGAGTGTGAATGACTGCGTTCGTCAAGTCTCCTTCCGCACTGATAGTGAAACTACCAGGTTCTGCAGTGAGCGTGACGCTTTCAGCGACGATTCCCGCATCTTCAATAGCGTTCACGAGTAGAGTGCTCGGGACGGTAATGCTCGCAGGAAACGTCAAGTTTGGAATTCGTTGCTCTTTCTCTTCGAGAGCGATAATCGGGAGAGAAAATGTTCTCTTCGAAACTCCTTGCAACGTGATAGAAAGCTTGTTGTTGTCAAGCTCGAGCGTGAGAGTGTCAGTCACTCCTGCTCTTTTCAGTATTTGTTTAAAATTCGCGAGCGTGATACCGAGAGTGACATCTTGATCTACTTGGTATTCTGTAAAACTGCTCGGCAAGAGTTTGTAAATAATCATCGCAACATTCGCAGGATCCATCGCTACGAGTTCGAAACCATTCTTCGTGATAGTAAACCTTCCCTCGGTGACCAACTCAGAAATGATACTAATACTATCCCTCAAGTAACTCGTGTCAGACAAACTCAATTTCATAGTACAAAACCCCTGCGTTGAAGGATGTGAAGCCCTTTTTTATACATTGTTGTTGTAGAGTAGCGGTATGGCCTTCTTGTAGGTTCTTAAGCTACTGAGTGGTACGCTGTCAAACTCGTAATTCTTCGAGTGTGACGTCGAGGTCCTGAAGTATTAGGAGGTTCCGGTGGTTGTGGCGGGGAGAGAGTTTTCAGGTAGTCTGAAAGTTCTTGACGACTCTCTGGTTGGCAGCGGTACGTGAGATCATCCTTTCTCCTTCCGACGACGTACATTACTGTTCGTTCTTCTCGACTTTTTTCTTCGTTAAATTGCTGGAGTCCTTCGTTGACGAACCGTACCCAGTCAAGTCCTTCAGCTCTCACGAGTATCACTGTACCTTTGGGGAATTCATCAACAAGCTCCCACGAGTAACCGTCAGTTTGGTACGTGAGAATTTCGCCAATCTGTTGCTCTCGAAGCCAAGAATCGAGAGAAATCACTGATTTGTTAAGCATGCATTCTGAAAAATAAAAGACTGTTTTAAGCATTATGGTGATGGTAACAATATATTGTGAGAATATGAAAATATGAGAATGTGAAAATTCTTGACTTGAAACTTGAGAACTGTCCGTAGAAACACTTAAGAACCTTGAAGCGAGTACAAACAGTATGGATATCCTCTTCCTCGGAACAGCATGCATGGCTCCCACGAAAGAACGCAATCACCCAGCAGTCCTTTTGACGTACAAAGACCAAGGAATACTGTTCGATTGTGGAGAAGGAACACAACGACAAATAAAATTAGCAAACGTTAAGATGACGAAGATCACAAAAATATTGCTCAGCCACTGGCACGGAGACCACGCACTCGGCATTGCGGGACTCATTCAAACAATGGGAGCCTCAGAATACCAAGGAACACTCGACCTGTACGGACCACCAGGAAGCAAAGAACGATTCTATCACTTATTCAAAGCGATACCATTCAAGTTCAAAGTACAACTCGTCATCCACGAAGTATCAAACGGGATCATTTACGAAAATGAAGAGTACAAGATAGAGTCACAAGCGCTCGATCACAACACACCCTGTAACGGGTACTCGTTCACCGTCAAGCCAACGAGGCACATCTTGATGGAAAAAATCCACGCGCTAAGAATCCCTGTAGGCCCACTCATAGGAAAACTACAAAATGGTCAAACAATCACTCACAACGGCAACACTATCAAACCTGAAGAAGTAAGCATCACGTCACCAGCAAGAAAAGTAGCGTACGTGACCGACACGAAATTATGCAATGCTTGCTACACTCTCGCAGAACGAGCAGACGTCCTCATCTCAGAAAGCTCATTCCTCCAATCTGACGAAGAGAAAGCAGTAGAGTACAACCACCTCACAGCACAACAAGCAGGACTCTTAGCAAGCAAAAGCGGAGTACGAGACCTCTACCTGTTCCACATCAGCTCACGATACGCCAACACGACACCAATACTGGAAGAAGCAAGCAGAATACACCCGAGAACGTTCATCGCCCGAGACTTCCAAACAATACACCTCGACAAAGCACCAGAAACAAAAGAAGAGAAAAAAGAATTGAACGCGCGAGAAGAGCGCATCATCGATGAAGAAACTCCCGAAGAACAAGCACACAGAGAAGAATCAAGAAAAGTAGTGAGAAGAAGAGTTACTCTCAAAAAAAAGAAGTGATGCGTAGGGAGTGGCTCGTGGGGGGGGTAGGGAATGGGGAGTTGCTGGTGGGAAGTAGGCGGTAGAGAGTGAAACATAAGGTGACTGTGTTATGAAAACGAAACAGAAAGGAAGCACTGCAGAACGAGAACTTATAGCACTCTTCTGGAACACGGGAACATGGGCTGCGATGAGAGCCGCAGGATCAGGATCGAGCAGACACCCAAGCCCCGACATCATCGCGAGCAATGGAGAACGAAGACTCGCCATCGAGTGCAAAAGCGTTGGTGGAGACACGATACGAGTAGAAAAACCACAATTTCAAGACTTACAAACATTCGCGCAACTCTTCGGAGCAGAAGTATGGATAGCTGCACGATACTCAAAACAACTCACAAAAGACTCCCACGGAGAAGGATGGTACTTCTTGAGCGCCGAAGACCTCCACGAAACAGAAAAAGGATACACGATGACCCAAGAACAAGCAACATTCAAAGGACTCAGTTTTAGTGAATTGATAAGGAAACAATAGAGAAACTGTACTCTCAGAGTTAAAAACCTATGAAGACTACTCGAGAGGGACAAAAACAGAAACATTTATAAAGGCTGTTTCCGGTAAGAATGAGGTGTTTACAGGTGGGATGTACTACGCATGAAGCTGTCGCCGAAAATCATAGAGGAAGTTGTCATTGAAGTAGCGGGAGAAGAAGTTCTGCAACTCGTGCGACACATGAAAAACAAAAAGAACATATCAGAATTCTCAATCGCGGAAAACATCAAACTCGAAATCAACCCGACCAGAAACTTACTCTACAAATTATACAACGCAAACCTCGTCACGTACAACAGAAAGAAAGACAAACTCAAAGGATGGTACATCTACTACTGGACGTTCAACCCCGACAGAGTACGATTCCTCTACACCGACCTCAAAAAGAAAAAATTGGAAAAACTACAAGAAAGACTCACAAGAGAACAAGAAGGATACTACTTCAACTGCGAAAATAACTGCATACGACTCGAATTCGAAAAAGCAGTAGAGTTCGAATACAAATGCCCAGAATGCGGAACACTCCTCAACGAAGAAAGCAACACGAAAAAGATTGAAGGCATACAAAAAGAAATAGAAACACTCAAAAAAGCACTCACGATACAAGTAGTACAAGAATGATTATTGAGTTATCCACGGCAGAGACTCGGCAAGTTCTTCAACGAACGATTTCAAAGAAAAAATACCCCCCTCAGAGATAATTCCCGTTATTTCTTTCTCTGACAACACATCAGGCCTCAGAACACTCTTCCCCCGATGAGAGACGCCCACGAATAACGACCCCAAAAACTCTTCTCGAGGGTCAAACAACCACGAAGGAGCAACAACGTACACAGGAACGCCATGCATTGCTGAAAGGTCGGAAAGCATTCCAGAACCTGCAGGACACGCAATCCTCGCAGGAGTAACAGCGAGAGCCGACAAGAGAACAACATCAGCACGCACTACAGCATCACGAGCAGACAAGTCAGGAATGACTCGAACACGATCAAGAGAATGCTTCAACAAAGAATACTTACTCAACGTGCGAGAAACACCACCCTCTAACAAAAGAACCTCACACCTTTTCTTCTCAATACAAGAGTGCACCGCTTGCAAAAGAAGAGGATCATCACCATGAACTACCACAGTGCCCCCGCGAGGAATTCTCTCTATAAGGATAGACGCAAGAACTGCCTGAGCATCCTTCAACCAAGACTCCGCAAGAGAACACTGCAAAAGCAAGTGAGAACGCGCTTTCGAAACAGAAACTTGCTGCGCGAGTCCACGACGAACGAACGCCAAAGAGTTCACGACGAGCGGAGCGTAAGAACAAGAACTCTGAATGAGGTCAACAACCCTGCCAAAACGGTCAAAAAACTCCGCCAGCGTTACGGAACGATCACGACGAAGAAACGAAAGAACCTCTCGAAGAACAACTCCTGCAAGAGCGTGCTGGTGCTGAATACCATTGCTCCTCTTAGCCAACTGAGAAGCGAACAAGCGCAACGAACGCATACCTACTTCCTCTTCTTACCAACAAGATGAGAAGTCATTCTCTCAATATGCTCCTCAATACGCTCAATCTTCCTATCGAGCAACACGAGAACTCTCAAAGAATACACGATCGCTGCAAGAGTACCAACAATAACGTACAACACCAACCTCAAAAGAACATCATCAGCCATACAACATCACCTCGATTTTCGTCAACGAATACCCGCCGACAAGCACACCTTTACGAGAACGGTATATAAACGTTACGCTTTCCACCGACGAGAAGCCACAACGCTTAAAAACGAGCTCTTGTTTTTCCACCCTATGGAATACTTAGAGTTATTGAAGAGAGCAAAAGAACAAGCACCGGAACGACTCCAAGAAAAAGAACGATTCGAACTCCCAACAGTGAAAGGACACATCGAAGGAAACAAAACGATCATCTCCAACTACTCACTCATCGCAGAAAAAATACGAAGACCTCAAGACCACTTACTGAAGTACTTGCTCAAAGAGTTAGCGACCCCTGGAATGTTAAAGAACGGAAGCATTGTGTTCGGAACGAAAGTAGCAGCGTCACGCATCAACCAAAAAATAAAAGAGTACGCAGACGAATTCGTCTTCTGCGGAGCCTGCGGAAAACCAGACACTGACATCAAAAAAGACGGAAAGTTAAGCGCAGTCGTGTGCTCCGTATGCGGTCACAGAACAGTCGTCACGTCAAAATTATAAAAAATGGTGGAAGCATGATCGTCAAACTCCACAACGCGGAAGGAGGAAGAACACTCGCAGCAGTTATTGATACAAACCTCCTCGGAACGGTTCACGAAGAAGGAAACCACAAACTCAACTTCACAGAACCATTCTACGAAGGCATCGAGAGAACACCATCAGAAGTAGGAGACATCATGAGAAACGCAGACTTCCTCAACATCGCAGGAAAAGAAACCATCACACTCGCGCTCGAAGAAGAAGTTATTACGGAACAAGATGTTAGAATGATTGATGGGGTGCCATACGCAGTAGTGGTGCTGGTACAAGAATAAGTAGGCAGCCCATGAGAAACCTCATCGTCAAGGACAAACACAACATTTAAATATATACACATATTCCACATAGTGGTGATTCCTCTATGGTGAATGTTACGTTAGCAGTACCTTTTGAATTAAAACAAAAAATGGACGTTTTTGCAGAAATAAACTGGAGTGCAGTTGCACGAGAAGCATTCGATGAAAAAGTGCACGATTTAGAACTCATCAAAAAATTTAAGGAGAAAAGCATACTCACAGAAGAAGACGCACTCAAACTCGGGTCAGAACTGAACAGAAACCTCTCAAAAAGAAGAATGAGAGCGTAATAGTGAATCTCGTTAATAAATGAATATTTGCGAGCTCCACTAGTATAGCAAACCGCAAAAAGAATGTTCAAAAATTACTGCGATTTGCTATAACATGGACATCGTCATAGACGCAAACATACTCTTCGCAATACTCATCAAAAGCGGAGACACAGAAGAATTACTCTATCAAGAAGACCTTGCCATATACGCTCCAGAGTTCCTCTTTGAAGAATTTCTGAAATACGAAGAACTCATCGCGAGAAAGACACAGAGAACAAAAGAAGAATTCAAAACCATTATTGACACGATCAAAAAAAGTAATAACGATCATACCAAACGAAGAAACCGAAAGGTTCATTGAAGAAGCAGAAAAGATAAGTCCCGACAAGAAAGACGCGGACTATTTCGCTATTGCACTCGAACCACGCTGCGCTCTCTGGAGCAACGACAAACAACTCAAAAAACAGGAAATAGTAACAGTGTACACGACAACAGAACTGAGAGAACTCTTTTACTATGTCGGCAGTTAGTAATTAATAATTTATCTTGTAACTGCCAACGAGCATAATAGGGTTTTCACATTAGTTACTATGCCCCTATTATACTACTCATAATGCACTCAGACACTCACTGAAGAAGTCATCACGCAACAAGACATGAAAACGATAGATGGAGTGCCGTACGCGGTTGTTGTGCAGGAATAGATAAAAAATCTATTGCTTCTTTGCTCTTGGTTGTTTTTCGGAAGGTCGCTCTCCGGGACTCGGAACGATTCCAGAATCGAGCTCGTCGGCACATCCGACAAATTCCATTCCTTTCTCGAGAAAGCTCTCTTGAGAAACCGCTCTCCAGTTTCCTTCTGTTGCAAGTTCTGACCGAGTTATCCAATTCGCAATATTCGTTGATTCTCCTCTAACATAATTTACAGAACACTTTACGCCTGCAACTTTTAATTGTTCCAAGCAGGAGATAAGGTCTTGAGCTTCTTCTTCAGTCCATTCAGTTTTTCTTCGTGCTCCTAAGCGCACTCTTGAAGATTTTGTTTGAAGGGAAAGAAGAGCGTACGAGATTCCCGCTCCAAGTTTTGGAGTTTCGATAAACACTCGTTGTTGTTGCCCCTCCAAGTAAACAGGGAATACCTCATCATTAAGAACTTCCTCCTCAAGCCAATTGGGATTTTCTGAATGGTGAAGCACTGCTGAAATGATTCCATCCGTTGCAGTAGCATACGTGAACCTTGTCGCCTTCCACAACGCGTACAACCGTTGAGTCAAGAGAGGACCCGCGTCTTTAAACTCGAGGCCTTTTTGTGCTACTCGAACTTCGTATGAGTTATCGCTGGTGGAAACAAATGTTATGTTCAGCCCTCCATCAGAACGAGTTATTGTTTCCTGAACGTGACGTTCCAAAACACTCGTCGCGTCTGCGAACTTTTCACGAGCGACAGTGTATGCCTCAAGTAATCGTCCTAATTCTTTCGCGGCGTCTTCCGCTTGAGGGTTGAGGTTTAACACGTGACGTAATGTGTCTTTTCGAGAATTTGTTGCAGTATCAACGAGAGTTCTCGCATACATTGGAAGATCGCTCATTACATAACTGAAAAAATCTTGAACGCTCAATGCTCCGGCACACTCACTTGGAGAAATGCCATTTATTGAATCTGCATCAGCCATACGTTATCACCAATCACTTGAGAATGTTCCACCTATAAATACCTTTTGTCATATTTGTTATCTTTTACTCTCCATTTTTCACTTCCTACTCCCCACACACTACCCACTACTTCCTACACTTCACCCGAACCACGCTCCTAACCCTGCTTGTTTTTCTTTGTCCCGTCCGAAGACTCCTTCGATACGCACTTGCAAGAGTTCAATGCTTTGGAGAAGATAGGCAGGAACTTTGTACTTCTTCGCGAGAGAAAGCATCGGTTCAAAATACTTTATGATCGAACCCTCAGAAATAGTGAAGAGAAGTTTTCCTCCGCACTCGTTACACTTCCCAGAAAGTGGAGGCCGACGAAATTTCTCATTACAATCAACACAACGGAATTCTTGAGAAGAAAACTTTCGAAGATTACCCTTCGTGTCACGAATGAAATGTTTCTCGATAACGAGACGCGCAACATCAGACGCGTTCACTGCACGAATCTTCACCGCGAGAGCCATTTGCCCCTTCAGCTTGTCCTCCATCGTCGGCAACGTTTTGTACGCAGAACACAACACCCCCACGTTAATATCTTCAACATCGTGACTACACCCCATGCCCTCGTACTGCGCAACAGTTCCGAGAGTTCCCTTAATCTGAGGAATTTTCACGTCCCAAGGCATCTTCCAAGCACAACAAGCATCATAAAATTCTAAAGGATACTCCCAAGCAATATCGACATCGAAAGCCATATCATCAACCTCTGAAGGGTTTAAAAGAGATGTAAGGACGAGAGGAGCGTCCATCGTAGAACCACGAGAGCTCGGAAGGAACAATCGAGAAAAGTTCAACAATCCATCCATCAACAACAAGAAACCAATCTCGTCACCATCACAATCACGACGACAAGCAGCATGAACGTACGGGTGAGAGAAAAAACCCTGCGTTTTCGAAAACCCAATAATTCTACACGCCAACCCTGCAGACGTGTGAGGAGCAAGAGCGATAATAATATGCCCGACAAGATCATCACTCGTTTTCACGTTATGCCACCGTGGAAGACCATACATGAACTCCAACTCATCATCGACGAACGAAGCAACACTCATCAACACCTTATCTGCAGGTTCGTTCGGAGATTCAGGACATGCTGGGAGAATAACATCCTGAGGAAGTATTTCGAGAAGTTGATCATCACGAGTCAAAGGAACTCCATCAACGTCGAGAGAATACCCTAATTCTACCAGTTTTCCAACAGAAGTTCTAACCTCCTTAGGACGGAAATGAGTCAACGGAAACTCGCTACAATCATACCGTATCGTGCCATCCTTATTCACGTTAATATCATACTTCGCACGAAGAAGAGACTTCGTCATATGCTCAAGATAATGATCAGCATTAAACGTGCCACGAACACCCTTCACCAAGTCAGGAGGGACGAGCAACTTCGACAATTTCATCGCCTGATCAAAATACTCCTTCGAAGGAATAGTCTGCTTCTTGAACAATGCACACTCCCCATGACGCTCACAAGACTTCTCTTTCAACCACTTCGCACAAGGTTCACACCAAAACGATCGAACTGCGGAAGAGCCACACAAGTGACAAGAACCATACACTGTTACAGCACCACAAGAAGAACAAGAATATTGAGGAGCGTCAGCAGAAATTTTACCAACACGAATAGCTTCCGTCAACGACCTCAAACGACCACCCTCTTTACCAACAGGGAACAATCCGTGAGCTCCACCCTTCATCTTTCTCATCTTCGCCTTCTCAGGACGGCCCATACGAGAACCAATATAAATTCCCGACTTATCACGAAGACGAACAGGAGAAACAGCACTCACCCAATCAAGCGATACTTCAGTCGTTGGAGTAACGAACGAATCATTACCGAGTCGCAAACACTCACTCAGTGCAAGAGCATCGCCGCCCTCTATGACGACAAATGATCCGAGACGACACTGGTGAGGAACTCCCAACACTTCAAGAACCCTTTTTGGTTGTTCTTTGAAGGGAAGAACTATTTTCAAACCATTCTCTCCACGAGATTGATTCCCAGAACACAACCACGCTCTCAACAGAGCAAGATCAGAAACAGGAACATCAGCATAATGATACGTGAATCGAGGATGCAAAGGAACGCTCAACGATTTTGATAACGCGAACGACTCTTCACAAGAAGGTTGAACTTTCAAAGCGTTCGCCAACAACGACTGCACGTTCTCAACAGGAATACCACACTCTTCTGATAATTTAAACGCGTCAACGGAACCAAAACGAGCAACACACTCCTTTTCAACCTCTTTCACCCACCACTCCTCACAATATCCTGGAGGTACGAGAACGTGAGCACGATTAAAAAAATCACCATAACTAATAAGAACATCGCCGAGAAACAATATTTCAACAATATCTTTCTCTACCTCTTTCGCTTTCTGAATCGATTGAAGAAGAAGAACATCCCCCGAAACCAACTTTACTATGGGACCTTCAATTTCGTCACACGTCGTAAACACCGCACCTTTCCCGGGACGTTCAGACTTCAACTGAGTACCAATAGCGAGAAAACGATCCAACACGAGCATCGTTGCAGGATGCACTGCTTGAGCAGAATACCCAGAACACCGCACTCTCCCATACCTCAAACGGAAACCACCACGCTCCAAAGGGTGACCAAATACCGGCCTGCCAGCGACGAGATCAGTAATATACGTGTAGTCTGGAGTAATTTTTGATTCTTTCTTCACAACAGCGCCATGGGCTTTCGAAGCTTTCTGAATCTTCAAAAATTCTTCAAGAAAGTTCCAATCACCAAGATCAAAATCCGCACCCCATTTCGACAACTGCTTCCACAATTTTGGAGCTTTCAAAGGAATACAAGACGATAACAGCAGACAGTACCCACTCCTGATTTGGTTCGTAGGAATACGAGGAAGATCTTTATAATTCGAAACGTTAATCGTTTCAGAAGGATCACCGCCTATCTCGATAGGTAAATGTTTGACGAGGAATAACACTTCTGCCTCGCTCGGAACGTACTGCAAGTTGGTAACCCTCTCATGATAATCCTGAAGCTCCGTTACCGCCCTCTTCGCCTCATCATCAGTAGCGTCATACGTCGCATACCCCATCTTCTTACGCACATAATCTCCAAGAATAGCACACACTGCCGCATTCGTCCCACCAGCATTCCTAATAGGCCCCGCAAAGTGCAAACAGAAATACTCCCCAGCACCATCCAATCGCTTCTTTATTTCTATCTTGACGAGCCCGTCGAGTGGGGACGACACAACTCCCACAGTACTATACGCGAAACCAGTACGCACACCTATATCAATACCTTCTTCTTTCGACGAGAACTTGCAAAACTTCTGAAACGCCACCTCCTCAGCAATCTTTAACGCAACCCTCCAATCAAGAGGACCATACTGTGCCTCTAATTCTTTAATCCTCTCAACAACTCCAGAATCCACTATTTGAGGAGCGATAACTGAAATCAACCCAACTACTCTCTCAGCCATGTTCGCGGCGAGAGCGATCTCCACTTTCTCTGAAGGATCCAACCCTTTCTTTCTCGCCTGCACAGCTATAGCATGAGCTTTCGCTATGTGCCCCTGAACACTACCAAAATATTCCTTCATACGATCAGAAGCAACTATTTCAGACGTCGCCATGAATAGCCCCCTCCGTAAAATCGAGCATTGTTACCGTTCTCGACTTCAAATGAATAATCGGCACGATACAAGGCTCGGGTTTCTGACCAACTTTTATTTCGAACTCGCTCTGAGCCTGCCAGCACGACCCAGAAATGAGAAGAGTTCCACGATACGACTGAACAGAAGGACGATGAACGTGCCCAGAAATAAAAATATCGGGAACGTTCTCGAGAACGAGAGCATCAACAGCATCAATGGCTGAAAGAGTAGAACCATATACTGGAGCAAGATGTCTTCGTTGAAGGAAATATTTTTTGGCGAGATCTGCACGCTCGTGCAATGCTTTCCCGGAATTCTTCATACTTTGAATGTTTTCCATGTAGTAAAAGAAACTATGACCGTGATAGATGAGCACGTTCACTCCTGAGAACGCTCCTGTTTTGTGAACTTTTATTATGGAAGGATTGCTGACGAATACTACATTGTTCATCCCATCAAAGAATTTTCTGAACTGTGAAAGGAGAGGAGGTTGAGGTTCTGAAAGACGACCAGCATCATGATCTCCGAGACTGAAAAAGATAAGAATGGATGAAGGAATCTCCCGAAGAAGCTTGCTCAACTTCTCGTACTGGTCGTTAATATTATGCATCGTAGAATTACGCTCCTGACCAGGGTACACCCCCATGCCGTCAACAGTATCCCCAGCGATGAATAGGTAACGCACTTTTCCCGCGATTTCTTTCTGCTCCGGAGTTCCCTCCTCTCCTCGAATCCAGCGAAGAAAAGAAAGAAACTTATCCTCCAGAAACCCAGAAGACCCCACGTGAATATCGCTCAACACGACACCACACACGTCATCAGGACACTCTTCGCGCTGAGGAACTATAGGAATATCAGGATGAACTACTGACTCGACATAAAACAATCCTGCACCAGAAGAGGTTCCAACAACCCCCACCATTTCGTCAAGAACGAGATCGTTCATTTCTTGACGCAACGGAGAATCCTTGCCGACGAAACACTTTATCGTCCCCGTAACATCTTCAAGAGTAAAAATGAAATGATCATTCTTCGTCACTTGAGTCTCGAAAACAAGACCTATAATCACTGTTTTCTCGCGCGCTACTTTCTGAAGAGCTCGAGAGATAGATGTCACCCCAGATAATTCTTGACGTTGCGACAAGAATTTTTCCATTTGGGAAGCTCGAGATCGAAAATAAGTAACAAAATCTTGAACCGAACGCTTCTTCGGCGGAGAAGTATAATTCATGACGAGCTCATAAGAACCTGTGGGAGGAAGAGTATTTTTTGAAGAGTGAGAAGGAGGAACTGCTGAGGCAAGTGTTGACGGTTGTTGTCCTGAACGGTTTCGCAACCACTCAACAACTTCCGCAACGGAAGAAACAGATGATAATAATGCTGGAGTGATAAGTATTTTCTTCTGAATACAATACTCCACTATCTCTTTTTTACTCTCTAACCCCATACTCTAACCCATCCGTGTTAACCCTGCAAGGAGAGGGCATTACACTTGATATCGCAATTTTGGGAACGGGTGATTGTTTAAATGGATTATTGCTCTCGGACATAGAGTGTAGGCGCCATATATTCAATGAGTGAAACTTCTTAAGAAAAAAACAATTACCCTTGAGGCAGTGAAAGCGATTCACACAACACTTTTCTCACTTCTATTTCCGTAGCGACAGGCAATGATGGACGAATCTCTCTCGTACGACCATATCTCCCCTTCGAAATAATGCGTGCTTGCAGTAATCCGAGCATGTCAAACTCTCCAAGAATATCGGATATTCTGCGTTGTGTTAATGGCCGCACACCACACTTTGTACATAATGTAGAGTAAGACTCATAAATTTCTCCTGTAAAAATAGGGTCAGTGCTCTGCTTACAGAGCGAAAGAACTGCGAACAATGTTAACTGGTGTTGCAATGGTTGAGATGCCACAATATCTATCATAGAGTCGTGATCTATTTTTTCCTCAGCAGCGTCTAAGTGAGTGAGAGCAATTATTGATTGTCTATCTCTTTCCGCGAGCTCTCCAGCAACTCTCAATAATTCTAATGCTCTACGAGCATCACCATGTTCTCGAGCAGCATACGCTGCACATTTTTCTATCACTCCTTCGGCAAGAGCACACTTGTGAAATGCTAACGACGCTCTCTGATGAAGAATTTCTTGTAATTGCAACGCGTTATAAGGAGGAAATACTAATTCTTCCTCCGAAAGGGAACTTTTTACCCGAGGGTCAAGGTGACTCGTAAATTTTGGGTCGTTGGATATCCCTACAAGTGCTAATTGTGCTTGTTTTAATTCAGCATTTACTCGAGTCAGATTGTATAATAGTTGATCATTCGTTTTTTCTGCAAGCTGGTCTATCTCATCGAGAATGAGAAGCACTATTCGAGGCATGGAATCTAAAATTTTGTAGAAGAAAGAATATACTTCGTCAGTAGGAAGTCCTGTTGCAGGAATTGGTTGTCCGAGATCTCTTGCGAGCTGAGCGATGAGTCGATATTCAGTATCTGCAACTTTTTTCAGTTTACAATTTAAGTATAATGTTTCTAAAGGAATGCTTTTTGATTGAGCTACCCGCTTTAATCCTTCAACAACGTGTTTTATGGTAAGAGTTTTTCCAGAACCAGTCTTTCCGTACACGAAGAGATTTGAGGGTCTTTCACGACGAAGACAAGGAGCAAGAATGTTCGCTACTTGACTAATTTGTTCTTCACGATGAGGAATAGAATCAGGAGTATATGATGATTGCAATGCTTTCTTCTCGAGAAATATTCCTTTTCTTTCAATGAACTCGTTGAAAAAATTATCAAGTGCTTTTTCTGGCATATAGTTCCAAAGGAAATGGAGGTTTAAATGTATTATTGTTCTCAGGAATAGGTATAGGGAGACCCCTTGAGTTCTTGTGGAAGTTGGGAGGAGGAGAGAAAGGATATATTAATAATATATTTATATATAGAAAATAATATATGATAAGTAGTATGTTGTAGTAAGTGATATTGTGTCGTGTTGTTGTGTGATGAAGAATTGGAATGTGTAGAAACGTAGATATTGAGATTTTCTTTTTTATTGTTGAGAACGAATTTGAGAACAAATTATAATAGTATAACTACCATAGTTTAAACTGCTTTATTACTTTTTTCTCGTGAATGATTCATGAACAACTCTTGGTACGAACTGATGTTGTCTGAAAGGATATTCTGAGACTCATTATACCAACCCCTTACGAACTCCTTCCATGAGCTCCACATGAAATGAAGGGGTCAGCGAGGGGAGGGGTCTGTCGAGAGTAAAGAACTTGTCTGAAAACTACCCCACGTCTCTCTTGATTTGAGTGGAAAATAACTATGATCTCCTTGAGAAAACGTTTATAAACAAAACAACACCTCCATTCGTTATCACTCCCGAAGTACAAAAAATAGAAACCTTTAAATACTATTTGTTCTCTCTCTACAGTACTAACACTTGTGAGCATGTGTTGTTAGTGGAAGGATTCACATCATGAAGAAGGAACTCATCACAAAACTCAGCATTTTCGGACTCAACAACTACGAAGCAAAACTATGGATGGCACTCCTCTCACGAGGAGCAGCAACAGCAGGAGAACTGTCAGACATATCAAACGTTCCCAGAAGCAGAACATACGACGTCTTAGAAAGTTTAGAAAAAAAAGGATTCATCATACTCAAACTCGGAAAACCAATAAAGTACCTTGCAGTACCACCATTAGAAGTACTCGACAGAGTGCGAAGCAGCGTGTTCGAAACTGCAGAACAGCAAGCAAAAATATTTGACAACTTAAAAACAAGCGACCTCCTCCAAGAACTCTCAGGACTTTACGACAACGGAATCACGAGCGTAGAACCAAACGACATCACGAGAGCGATCAAAGGAAGAAGCAACATTCACAGCGCGCTCTCAACAGCGATCAAGAACGCAAAACACAGCGTTACCATCTTGACGACTGAACAAGGATTCGAAAGAAAAGTAAAAGCACTCAAACTGGCACTTCACCAAGCAAAAAGAAACGGTGCGAGCATCAGAATAGCTGCGCCCATCAACAAGAAAACAAGCATGGCACTCAAAGAATTGCATCCGGCAATCCAAGTACGTTCATTGAATGAAGTTCCAGGAAGATTCTGCGTCATCGACGAGAAAGAATCAATACTGATGCCACTCACAGAAGAAGAAGCATCACCAGAATATGACTACGCAGTATGGCTCACATCGCCCTACTTCGGAGCATCACTCAACAAACTCTTCGAAACAGCATGGAAACAAGGAGAAACAAAAGACAAGACAGAACAGGTTCTCGTTGCACAAGTGTAAGCTGATGCACACAACCTTTAAATATGTCCATACAATACCAATCATTGCCCGCCACGAAAGTACCTACGGGAGCTTACGAGAAGAAGAACAAGCTACCAAGTTCTTCACTCGAGCATTGAGCGCAGGAGTTAGTGGAGCGGGCGATTTTAGTCAAACATAGTACATCATCAAAAAAAATAAAAAACAATAAAAGAATAAAATAAAACGTTAATCACACTTCAAGATCAAGGGTTCACCAACCCATAACAGGGTTGATCAATCAGTGTAGCTATTGTTGCCAGAAGGTAACGAGCTCTTTCTTGTACCGTGTGTGGAGAAAACAATGGGAAAAATAAGTCCAGTAGCATACAAATACATCATTCACGCAAGCATCGAAGTCGACGGAGTCGTCGACAAGCCAGACGTCATCGGAGCAATCTTCGGACAAACAGAAGGATTACTCGGAGAAGAATTAGAACTACGAGAGTTACAACGAAGCGGAAGAATAGGAAGAATAGAAGTTAACACTGAAACAAGAGGAGGAAAATCCAAAGGAGTCATTATCGTTCCTTCATCTCTTGATAAAGCAGAAACCGCAATCATAGGAGCAGCTCTCGAAATCATCCAACGAATAGGTCCTTGCAATGCAGTCGTTCACGTAGTAAAAATAGAAGACGTACGAATCACGAAAAGAGCATTCGTTATTGATAGAGCAAAAGCATTGTTGAAAAACTTACTTGAACAAGTCATGCCTGACAGTCAAGAAATAATGGAAGAAGTAACTCACTCAGTAAGAGTTATGGAAATCCAAGAATACGGACCAGAGCGACTACCAGCAGGTCCAGGAATCAACGAAAGCGACGAGCTTATCATTGTTGAAGGAAGAGCAGACGTGTTGAACCTTTTGAAGAACGGGTTCAAGAACTGCATCGCGCTGAACGGAACAAGCGTTCCAAAAACAGTAGCCGACTTAACTCGACAAAAAGACGCGTTCGCATTCGTTGATGGAGACAGAGGAGGAAACTTGATTATCAAGGAACTCGCAGCAGTAGCAGAAATAGACTTCGTAGCTCGAGCACCTGATGGCAAAGAAGTAGAAGAACTTGCGAAGAAAGAAATTCACAAGGCACTACGATCGAAAGTGACGCTCGAGCAAGCGCTCGCAGAAATAGGAGACACGAGCAGTGCCATAAGGCAACGACCAAGCTATGCAGGACCCGCTCCTCGACAACCATACCCCTCAAGGGATGCGCCACGAGACTTCTCAAGAGACGCTCCACGGTCAACAATGATAAGTTCCTCCGTGAAAACTCCAACAGTGACCGACGATGAACGAAAAAAATATCGAGCACTCTTGGAAGACATCATAGGAACGAAAGGAGCATACCTTGTTGATGGCTCGCTTACCATTCTCGGTAAAGTGCCACTGACAGAGTTAGCAAGCACTGTGAAAACCATAGGTTCAGGAGTACACGCGATCGTTATTGACGGACCAGCAGACGCGAACGTGATACGAGTAGCAGAACAATCATCAGTACCACACGTAGTTGCAGTATCAATCACTGCAAGAAGTCCTCGCGTGCTCGCACTCGGAGTAGCAGAATTGACCGCAGTACCTGTCAAAGCGGAACCTGCGAAAACGGAAACGGTCGAAGAGTAAACAATAGTACTCATCAGTTGCGAAGAGTAAGACAGTAGTTCGTAGTGTTCAACCGGCGAGAACGCTCTTACGGGAAGGCAGATTTATAAACGAAGAAAATGAGTAGAGGGCATGGCTTCCAGAAACAAAAAAGGGAAACAGTCAACGAAAACATCATCCACAGGAATGACTACTTCAACACTGTACGCACTCAGCATTATGGGATTCCTCCTCAGCGCGTTCTATCTTCCACAATACAGCAAAGGATGGGCGACGGGACTCGCACTACTTTGCGTGATTATTTTTATCTCAGTACTCGTGTTAATGGAGAAAGGAGAATAGTTCGTAGTAGGTAGGTTGTAGTTAGTGGAGAGTATTACTATTTTCTACAGACCTTTTTTTTAATCTTCCACAGCTTGACTTCTATCACCTATTTCCTACACCTCTACTCGAACGAAAACACGCTCTTCTCCGTTTTGAAGAGTGTTGGTGCGGAACCGCCGTGCCACGATATTTTTGGTCTTATTTTCATCGTGTAGAGTCGCTCGTTCTTATCGTCGAGAACGATGGCCGAGCCGGAAACTCTTGGGAGGTGGTCGAGAGCGGTCGCGACCCCGTCTCTGAGATAGCTTTGAGTGAGTGAGGAAAGAGCTTCGACATCCATTCTCGCGGTGAGACGTAAGCTCAAGAAGATGTCGCTCTGAGTCATCACGTCAGTATGAATCTTACCCGGTTGTTGCGTAGCGAGGATTAAACTAATCCCTGGTTGACGACCTTCACGCAAGATAGTGATGAGTGCTTCTGACGACGCAGTCTTCCCTTCTCGTGGAAGGAACTCGTGAGCTTCGTCAAGAACGAGCCATACCATAGGCATCCTCGCTTCTTTCACATCAGGAGCGATGACGTGCACTGACGTTTTTACCGCTTCTAACTCTTCTGTTTTCCTCGCAGTCATACGTTGCAAGAACAATTTCTTTGATACGAGGCCGACGACGAGAAAACGAACCTGCCAACCGTTCGGCATCGTAGCGTACTCACTCAAATCTAAAATAGTCGCTTGACCGCCTTTTATTAATTCGCTAATGGGAGTTCCTTCCTTGTCGAACAATCCCCAGTGTTGCACCGCTATAAATCTGTTCTTTGCGGCGATCTTAATGTACTCCTCGCCCTTCGCTTCATCAATCTCTTTCAGAATGTCGATGATGTCGTAGTCGGCCATTTTTTCTTTTAATTCAAGAAGAACCATCTCTATGAAGACTCCGAGTGGAGAATTATTCTCAATCTCGAAAGCAATATTCCAATCTTCGCCGTTGAGTTCTGAAGGTTTGAGTGAGAAAGGTTTATCGACGGGGACTCCTTTTTCTTTTGATATGTCAAACACTCCCTTCGGAGTGTACACTTTCACGTCCAACCCTCTCGGTTCCAAACCCCACTCTTTCAACATTGCTTCATCTCTTCCGTTGGGGTATTTCATCGTCCAGAACACTCCCATCGTGTCAAGCATAACGACAGCAATATTCTCTTTCAGGTCTGGAGGGAGGTCGATGACTCCTTCAACAATGGCAGACATCGCGTACGACTTACCAGAACCTCTTTTACCACAAATAAACATGACGTGGCTCGTATTCACGTCGAGATACACAGGGTTTGAAAGACTCGTCGTCGTACCCATCTGAACGTATAACTTACCAAGAAACACTGCTCCCCTCAATCCCATCTTCGCTTTCTCTTGAGGAGACCTTCCTAAAACGATATCGTACGTCATACTCCGTTTCTCCACTGTTCCTTTATAAAAAGCTTCGTGAGCGTTAATTGAATGTAGTAGCAATCAAGAGGTACGAGAGATCAAGAGCTTATAAACCATTTATAAATGACAAAGTATATAAAGGGGGGTTCATCCACTCCACGAGAACAAGGCTTCGAATTTCGGGGTCTTTTTTGGGGATACTATGGGCATACCATCTGTACGACAACGGAAAGGCGAAGGCATTCAAGTAGAAATAGTGAACATCGTTATTTCTTCATCACTCGGTCACGATATCCCGCTCGAAAAAATGGCGGCGACTCTACCAAATACAGAGTATAACCCAGAACAATTTCCAGGACTCGTTATCAGAATTAAAGATCCTAAAACGAGTGCTCTCATCTTCAGCTCAGGAAAAATAGTGTGCACAGGAGCTCGAAGCTTGGAAAAAGTCCACGAAAGCATCAAGAAAATTATAAAGAGTTTAGAAAAGATCAACATCAAAATCAAGATTAAGCCAGAAGTCACGATTCAAAACATCGTCGCTTCCGGAAGTATAGGTATGGACTTGAACTTGAACGTTCTCGCGATGAAGCTCAACAATACAGAATACGAACCAGAACAATTCCCGGGACTCGTGTACAAATTACCAGAGTTACGAGCAACATTCCTCCTCTTCTCGAACGGAAAAATAGTATGTACGGGAACGAAGAGCGAAGAACAAGTGCACCACGCGCTCAAACAACTCGTCACGAACTTGAAAAACGTGAAGAACACGTAGTACTGCTGTTAGAGTGTTATCCGTAACGCTTCCGGGTTTTTGACCAGAACGCTTTTTAACCACCACACTATTCCTTCACCACTATGAACGCTTCCGAGCACGTCAGACTCTACGCAGAATTTCTCGAGAAGACATACTACAACGAAATTCATGAGCACGTGAGAACAGGGGACAAGCAAATAGTCATAGATTTTGGAGAGCTCGCAAAATTCAACCTGGAACTGGTAGATGCACTACTCGACCAGCCAGAAAATTCTCTCAAAGCAGCACAACTCGCGCTCGCACAGTATGATGAGCAAGCAAAAGATTTCGTCGTCAGAGTAAAAAACCTTCCACCAACAGCTTCCGTACTCGTCAGAAACATACGTAGCAAGCACCTGAATAAATTCTTCCAGCTTGAAGGCGTTGTTCGTCAAAAATCAGATGTTCGTCCTCAAGTAACAAGCGCCAGTTTCGAGTGTCCAAGCTGTGGCAACACTATCAGCGTCATCCAAGTAGACACGAAGTTCAAAGAACCATCACGATGCACGTGTGGCCGCAAAGGAAGATTCCACCTCTTAAGCAAACAACTCGTCGACGCTCAAGGAATAGTACTCGAAGAAATACCAGAACAGTTAGAAGGAGGAGCGCAACCAAAAAGAATTAATATTTTCCTTCAGAACGAGCTCGTCAGTCCCATCACTGAGAAAAGAACGAATCCCGGAGCGACTATTCGAGTCACAGG
Source organism: uncultured Methanosarcinales archaeon (assembly GCA_964359925.1). Classification (GTDB taxonomy): domain Archaea; phylum Nanobdellota; class Nanobdellia; order Woesearchaeales; family ARS49; genus JACQMS01. The sequence continues at coordinate 8,171 of CAYHWM010000001.1, read as the reverse complement.
AACTCTCAAAGAAGTTCCCATCATTCTCAAAACAGGAGTTCAAAGCACAAGATTCGACCTCCTCTTCGAAGCAAATCACGTCATGCCAGTCGACGAGGATTTCACAGATATCCAAATCAGTGAAGAAGAAGAAAAAGAAATCAAAGAACTCGTCAAAGACCCAAACATTGCACAACGACTCTTACAAAGCATCGCTCCCAACATTTACGGCCACGACACGATCAAAGAAGCGCTCATCTTACAACTCCTCGGAGGAGTAAGAAAAACGGCAGACTTCGGACCTGCAACGAGAGGAGACATTCATATTCTGCTTATCGGGGATCCGGGAGCAGGCAAGTGTGTTGCAGGAGATTCCCTCATAGTGCTCCATACGGGAGAAATACTTCCAATCAAAGAATTTATAACCAGATACGAACAACAATCGCAACTTCCCAAAGTGTACTCTCTTGGACTCGAAGGGAAGAATCTCGCGTCGCGACCATTGAGAGTGTGGAAAAGACCCTCACCGAAAACACTTCTCAGAATACGAACTGCCACCGGTCATGAATTGTTATTAACGAAAGAGCATCCTCTTTTTACGACGGAACAAGGACTCATCTTTGCGAAACCTGCGGAAAAATTTGTTCCCGGAGACTATATTTCAACACTATCAAAATTAACTGTAGAAGGAACGACACAAACCCTTCCTACTATTGTTCCCTCGAAAGCACACAACAGGCGAGAGTGCAGACATCCCCCCGTACTCGATGGGAATATGGCAAGACTCCTCGGATATCTCACGGGCGATGGACACGTTCGAATTACTCCAGCAGGAGGATATCTCGGACTTACCAATGTCGACGAGGCACTCCTTCAAGATTTTGAAAAACTCGTTCAAACACTCTTTCAAAGAACGGTGTCCAAAAGGAAAAAGCAAGGAACTCCAGCAAAAGAGTACTCTGTTTATTCACGAGAATTGTCACGTTTCATCTGGACTATTGAACCAACACTCCTTCAACGATCAGGAGAGAAAAGCGTAAGCCCTCTCTTGATGAAGTCTCCAAATAGTATAGTAAAAGAGTACATCAAAGCACTCTATGATTGTGAAGGGCACGTTGTCAAAACAAAAAGGGAAATAGAGTTCTCCACAAAAAGCAAACTTCTCGCGGAACAACTCAGAATACTTCTTCTCCGCTATGGAATATATTCTCAACTTTCTTCTGCACAAAAATGTGCGACGAATACGAAACTCAAAATAAAAAGAACATACTACCGATTACGAATCACTGGGGAGAATGTTGCAAGGTATGCTCAAGAGATAGGTTTTACCAGTCCAGAGAAGAAAGCAACGCTCGAAAAAGTTATGAGTCGTGGAACGTCTTACAATACGAACATTAACGTTGTACCCCATATGAAAACTCTTCTTAGCACACTCAGAAGAAAATATGCACTCTCACAATTCTCATTACCTATACTCCGATCAACATGCCAACATTATGAAAAAGGAGACAGGAATCCCTCTCGAAACAAGCTTAAAAAACTTTCAGAGTTTTACAATGCTCTCGCTCCTCAAGACCCTCTCGTGAGCATACTGTCTCAAGCAAGCTCATCAGATATCTTCTGGGATAAGATAGTGAGTGTACAAGAAGAGCCATCATCGGAGGAGCACGTCTACGATCTCGAAATAGATCAAATCCACAACTTTGTAGCGAATGGGATCATGATTCACAATTCTCAGCTCCTGAAGCGTATCAGCAAAGTCGCTCCGAAAGCACGATTTATTTCAGGTAAAGGAGTATCAGGAGCAGGCCTCACCGCGTCCGTCGTCAAAGACGAATTCCTCGGAGGTTGGAGCTTAGAAGCAGGAGCGTTGGTTCTCGCGAGCAGGGGAGTTTGCTGTACGACCGGAGATTCTTCATTCCTTTGTGAAGATGGGAGAAAAATGACGTTTGACAACCTGTTTGCCAATTCTCGATCAGCAATTGTTTATCCCACGTTTAAAATATTCGCACTTAATACTGCCACAAAAAAGATAGAACCATTTTCTATCAAGTGCGCATTTCGTAAAAAGAACGACAAAAAGATATATGAACTTATCACGCGCACAGGAAGAGTACTCGCACTCACTGAAGAAAACGAAGTGCTCACGTGCAAACAATCCCAACAAATATGGACTCCCATAGAACAATTACGTGTCGGAGAATACGTTGCGGTTCCAAAAACATTACCGGTGGAAGGACAAGATACTTATGATGAACGATTTGCATACATTGCAGGACTTCTCGCTTCAGATGGCAGTGTGCAATTGAATAACCGTCATGGTAAAGCCGGATTCTATAATACTGACGAAAGTCTCATCAAACTATTCCAGAAGATTCTCGATGGGTTAGGGCATACTCATAGCACATCTCTTCGTCCAGCGGGGAGGGTTTCGTTTATTGATGGAAAACCAGTACACTCGAAAAAACCTCTTTATTACACATACAATTCTACAAAACGGTTCGTCAACGAAGTGCTCTCTTTCGGCATTCCTAATGGAGAAAAATCAATGACTCAAGCACTCGACAAAAGAATAGTGATGTATTCTTCAAAAACAATAGCTTCCTTTCTCCGAGGAGTGTTTGATGGCGATGGAAGTATACGAGAGAATCCTTACGAAGTCACCATAACGACAGGAATACTTGAAAATGCTCGATTGTTTCAAGAATTATTCTTGCGTCTTGGAATTATCAGTTCTGTGAAACGGTCAACGAGAAGTTGGCACTGCGATATTCGAGGAGTACAGAGTGTTCAAGACTTCTTCCATATCGTTGGTACTTCACATCCTGAGAAGAAAAAAAGATTCAACACTATTTCAACAAAAGAAGAAAAAGATCGTCTCAATATTTTACCAAATCATCAAGAATTCTTTGAATCATTCCTCAAACATTATCGTGGAAAACTTGGTGTTTCACGATTTAAATACTTCTGGCAATACGCGAAGAAAAAAACGGCACCATCACTCTACAAGCTATCCCTTTTAAATAAGTCTCTTGACGATTTTGTTCTTCAGCAACACTTTCAAAGTCATGTTCTCTGGGACAAAATAGTATCTCTTCGCGAACGAAAAGATATCGAGTACGTTTATGATTTCACTATGAAGGGTACAAATAATTTCATCGCAAATAATGTCATCATGCACAATTGTATCGATGAACTTGACAAAATGGGCAAGGACGATACTGCTGCAATGCATGAAGCTCTCGAGGGTCAAACTATCACCATTAGTAAAGCGAACGTTCAAGCAACGCTTCGCGCCGAGACAACAGTGCTTGCTGCCGCAAACCCTAAGCACGGGAGGTTCGATAATTTCGCTCCCGTCGGCAGTCAGATAGACTTGCCACCAACACTCATTAACAGGTTCGACTTGATATTCCCCATTAAAGACTTGCCAGAGAAAGAAAAAGATGAGAAGACGTCATCATTCATTCTTTCACTGCACCAGAAAGGATCAAAATCTCAAGGGGATATTGATACTCCGCTCTTGAGAAAATACATCACTTATTGTAGGCAACGAGTGCGTCCCGTACTTACTGACGCGGCAATAGCTGAAATACAACAATACTATTTATCCATGAGAGCTTCCGGTAGCGGGGGAAAAGTCAAAAGTGTCCCTATCAGCGCTCGACAATTAGAAGCACTCGTTCGACTTTCTGAAGCTGCGGCGAAATTACGACTCTCAGAAAAAGTACTCAAAAAAGATGCGCAAACTGCTGTACGACTCGTAGACTACTTCTTACGACAAGTAGCGTTGGACGAAGAAACAGGAAAGATAGATATCGACAAACTATCCACCGGAGTATCAGCGAGCCAACGATCACGCATCATCCAAGTAAAAGAGATAGTAGCAGAACTCGAAGCAACATTCCAAAAAGTGATACCACTCGAGAACATTATCTCTTCTGCTGAAGCGAAAGGAATAACGAAAAGCGACGCGGAAGAAATTATCCAAAAATTGAAAAGGACAGGAGACTTATTCGAACCGAAAAGAGGGTTCATATCGAGGATATAATTTCTCTCTGCCTATTTCTGTGTAGTAGTATTCATCACTTGTTGAACTTGCATCACGCTCGCGAGGGCAACGCATTGATCACGACTTTCAAAATCACGAATCTTCGAGCAGATGTCAATACGGCGGTACCGCTCGTCCAATACTAATGTGAGATAACACTCGCTCTGCGCTCCGTTCTCGTTCGAAACAATATCACAAAACGAGTCATCACCAGACACTTCAGCAGCTTCAGACAAACAAGAATTCTTCTTCACTATTGAAAGAGTAGAACACAACGCCTTAGCACGATCAGGTTGGGTACTCGCGTACGTTACTGCATCAGAACGAACCTCAGAATCACTTTTCCCCGTCGAAGCTCTACAATCAGAAGAACAGCTCACGCTCGTCTCTCCATACGTATCTTCACACTTGAAATTACCACAATAAGGAACAATATCTGTTATGATGCATGAACCATCAGTGCAAGAAGCACTCGTCCAAGCAGTAGGAGCAGCACACGCGCCACAAGAACCATCATTCACTTCATCAGGAGGCACAGGAACTACTGGCTGAGAACTCCCACCACTATCGCCTCCTGTGTCTGGAACTTTCTGAGCTACGCGAAGAACTCCCTGCTTCTTCACCGTTTGACCTCCAGCTACTAACGTTACTGTCACGGTGTACGATCCAGAACTCTTTATCGGAGGAACTGCGAACGTTTTCTTACTACTGCCAGAAAGTTTCCTACTATCACTATCAGAAAATATAGACTTTCCTTTCGAGTCAATCACTGAAGCACTGATGACTGCCTGAACACTCTCAGAAACGGACACAGAACTTTCAATACTAAAAGGAACACCAGTAGTAACAGCAGGAGGAACAACAACGATACTTAACGATGATTGAAGAGAAGAACCCCCATCCTGAACGAACCACCACACTCCTAACGCTCCAACAGCGATCAAGAAAAGAACGACTGGCAACACCATACTCCTCCCATACGCTTCACGAAGAGCATCACTCACGTCATCAGAAGAATATCCATACCTGTCCAACAACGTTTTAGCATCCGCTCTGGAAACTCCACGAGACTGCAACGTCTTAGCATACCGAACTAACGAGGGGTTCATTCTTGAACTACCAGCACTTTCGAGGTTTAAAAATGCTTCTGAGACTCTGTCCTGAATCTCGCTTCGCTCGCCCTTTTTCTGCCCGCTCGCACTCATCAAGAAAGCAAAGGAAGCTGCGTCCCCGGATGGGGCTTCCCCCCGCAACGCTTGAACAATTGAATATGGTGTGCTCGCAATAAGGCAGAAAAAGGATTCTCAGGACAGAGCCTGCTTCTGAGTACGTGGAAAGCACCATAAGGTTGAAATCCCCTATGTCTCGACGCTGGCGCGTCACGGGGTGCAGGACTATCGTCCTTATCTCGCACTCGCTGTGCTTCTGCGAGAGGTTGTCGACAAAATTTGTTTGGCGAAAAGCCGAACGCTTTCGGCTCCTTCCCTTACGGGGACGTAGCGCAATGTGTTCTTCGTCGAGGATTCAGAGGAAAGAAGTTCAATGAGTGTCCTTTTCTTTCCTCTGTCCGTTGGAATTTGCTCTCAAAACGCATCGTTATAAAATTCCGACACGATCGAAGGAGCTTTCCACGTACCCACTATTCGTGAAGAATCGTAGGAAAGGTATTTAAATGTCGTCGTGTTTCCTTCCTGTAACAGGGTGACTTTAACTATGGCGAAAGAACAAACTCGTATGCCTTCCAGTACCGCTGGTATTTCTCAGTATTATGACTCGTATACTGGTTCTTGGGTTGTTAAGCCTGGTCACGTCATTATTGCTGGTGTTGTTATTGGTGTTCTCGTTCTCGCATTGCACGCGTTTGGTGGTGGACTCTTTTGATTCCTGGTATGAATCCGAGGGCTGTGCAGGAAGCGATGAAGAAGATGGGAGTAAAACAAGAAGAGATTCCTGCGGAGAAGGTCGTCGTGTACTCGGAAGGAAAAATGTTGGTCATTCAAAATCCTCACGTTGTGAAAGTCGTGATGATGGGTGAAGAATCGTACCAAATCACGGGGAATTCTTCATGGATCGAAGTTCCTTTCACCGTCAGCGAGGATGATATTGCGACCGTTCAAGAGAGTTCTGGTTGTTCGAGAGAGGAAGCTGAGGGTGCTTTGAAAGAGTCGAGGGGAGATCTTGCTGGTGCTATCGTAAAGGTGTCTAAAACCCCATGATTGAAACGTTGGAGGATGCGAGGCAAGAATTGCGACGTGCTGACCATTTGTTGTACGTGAGTTTGAAGTATAGTCGTACTGTTGACGTTATCAAGAATGTTCTGAATAGGATGTTGTTGTGTTTGGAAGCGTCGCTTGATGCGTTGTTGAAGAAGAAGGTTGATGAGAAAAAGTTGGACGCTGTTCCTGATATTCCTCGTTTGAAGATTGAGCTCGTGAGGAGGTTGTACGCTGATGATTCTTTCGTTATAGAAATGACTGACTTTTTCACGTTTTTGCGATTATTACAAAAGTGTCAGTATGATGCAGTTCGAGAGTTTCGTAGGCACGTGACAATGATTGCTCACTCTCCTGATGGTGATGTGAATGTTGATATTGATAAAGTTGGTGGTTTTTATCAGCGCACGACGTGGTACTTAACACACGTGCACGGAGTTTGTGGTGAAGATGAACAGCGAGTTAGCCAGAAGCATGTCTAAAAAGGGTTGGTCTCAGAAAGAGGTTGACCACGTGGAGAAAGCGTTCGAAAGGTTTCAAGAACAGTCAGAGCACCCATTGTTTGACAACGTCGTGTTCTGGATCGCTATCATTCTCGCTCTTATCGGTAATTTCGTGTTCGGTATCGTGTTTATTCCTTTCTTGCTCGTGATGAGGACGTGGGAAGCTTCGGGTTTCGTATTCCTCCTCGGAGTATCATTTGGATACTTGTTTCTCAAAATATTGAAAGGGTTGAGCGGTAGTGATTCAGCGAAAGGTAGTAGGGTGATAGCATGGATCTTCCTCCCCGTCGTCGCTCTCGTCACCGTGTATGTCGTTACGACGCTCACCAACAAGCTCGCAGTGTTAATGGACTTGCCACTCTCTCACGAACCACTCGTCGTCGGAGCAGTGTACGCATTCTCACTCATCTTGCCATACTTGACTGATAGAGTACGAATGGTACTATTTTCTCACTCATAAAAAGAGAAACGCTTTAAAACACTCAGCTCACACTTCTTATTGACGGGGGTAGCTCAGCCTACCTCGTATAAAGGAAATAACCAAGAACAAAAGTTATCGGGGCAGTAGCTCAGCCTGGGAGAGCGCACGACTGAAGCTCGTGGTGTCGAGAGTTCAAATCTCTCTTGCCCAATGAGAGAACGAAGTGAACGAATGGAGCAAGAGATAAGAAGCCAGCAGGCGACTGCATCTCTTGCCCCATCGACGAGTGCAACGAGGAGATGGGGTGAGAGAGATAAGCACGTTAGGGCCGCATCTCTCTTGCCCCGTAGAGGAGAATATTGCGGGGGCGTATGAAACTCATCTCGTGGAATGTTTGGGAAGGTGGCGGAAACCGTATCGAAACTATCTTGGGAGTTCTTCGCGATGTTGACGCAGACATCGTAGCGTTACAAGAGTGTAATGGATGGCTTGATAGACCACAAAAAGAAGATGATGATAAACGCGGAGAAGAAAGTATTTTTGAAGATGTCCAGCAACGACTCGGGTATGCATACGGAGAATTAGGAAGGGGAACAATACGAGGAAGTGGTAAGAGGTATAATGTCGTGCTGTTCAGTAAGGAGTTACCACTATCTTCGCACTGTGTTGAAGGAATGCATCACGCAGCGCTTCTTGCAGAGTATCGTTCATCTCTTGGCAGTCTATCTGTAGTTACTGCACACCTCGACCCAAACGATCCAGCAATACGAAAGAGTGAGTTGGAAAAGATAATTCTCCTGTTAAGAGATTCGCAAAACGATATTATCGTTGGGGATTTGAACGCACTCTCACACCAAGATAGTTATGATGTTGATATGAGTTTGTTAAGCAGAGGATTGAGAGACTGCTTTGTAAGAAATGGAAACATTTCGAGAGAGGAAACAAAACTGCTGTCCATTGCAGGATTTGATGATGTAGCAGTTATGTTTGGAAAGGACAACAAA